>JAGQPX010000121.1 GCA_020426505.1 Planctomycetaceae bacterium
GCAGCAGAATTTGAAGTGCCGAACCTGCTCCACCTCCGGTGGAACTGATGATGACAGGAATAATTGCCTGGACCCGGTTGTCATTGACCAGCTGATGGATGGCGCCACGCAGTCCCAGTCCAATATCATCTTCATGAAAGTTAAACGCTGCTTGTGTCAGACAGCGGACAGTCCGACTGCCGTTGGTGGCATCCTCGGCATTGAGATACTTGTCAAAGTGCTGACAGATAATGGCCACTTCTGGTCCGAAGCGTTCCGGATCACTCTTGAGGGCGTCCACTTTGGCCGCATCAAATCCGATGTGAATGGTCTGGTCGACGTAGTCCGCCGTGAGTGGATCGGTGTCGATGGACACCATCACTGTCGGAAATGGCCGGTTGTCCGCCTTGTACCGCTCTGAGAACTCTCGGCCAGCTGCCAGTCCGACACCTCCGCAATGGATATTGAGAAAACCGACCTGCTGTTGGGTCACGATTTTGCGAATCAGCATGAGTGTCTCTCCACAAATGATTATTGGTCAGAAATGTTCGATACCGAGAACTTGCAGGGGTTCACTCTTCGAGCAGCGGAGCCATTTCCAGGTATGACGGCAGAGCGCTGCCGTCAGGAGACTCGTCGAACACACCGGCGAGGTGCGGCATATGCCCTCGCTCGTGGGCCGCTGCGTACGCCAACAGCATGACTGTGTTTCCCGCTTCGATCCCGATCGGCCAGCCCATTGAGGCACGAATGACACTCACGACATGCCGTTCGGAGTTGGGGGCCTCAATCACCGCACAATGCTCTTGCCGGCAGAGGTCGGAGAACGCCCGGGCCAATTCTTCCCGAATCTGACCGTCGCGGCGGCCGACCGGTTGCGGCAGCCTGACGATCGTGAGTTTGCACGGCGTGATGTTGAACGGTTCAATGTCGCGGCTGCGGAGATGACAGAGTTGTTCGGCTCGTTCGTACAGATCCAAGGCGGTCCGCGCGATGCCAGACCGTTCGATCATTTCGTACAAGGTATGGCCTTCTCCGAGCGACCCCTCCACGACCGATTGAAACGAGTCGGCGATTGTCTTGGGCGAGATGTGCGTCAGCAGTGTTCCCAGGGTGGCAGTCGGAGGGAGCCACCCAGCCGCTCGCACGCGCAGATCGGCTTCCCACTTCTGGAGCAGCACTTCAACCAGCTCGCGCTGATCCTGACACTTCTGACGGGCCAATAGTCCGGCCAGAATCTCGGACTCGGTTGCGCCGGCAATTTCCAGCAGGACCGAGGCCCTCGACTGACGGCTGGCCCGCAGAGTCTCGCTCCGCAGTTCTTCCAGAGCCGCTTCTACCTCGCTCAGATTTCGTGCAAAGTCATGTCCACGGCCTGAGAGCTCATCGAGAAAGACATCTAGCTCGGCCAACTCTCGTCGAATATCGACGACCACCAGTTCTCCGGCCAAGGCCAGCAAAGCCTCGTCGTACAACGGGAGCGCCCGCTGGCTCAGCTGTTGTTCGACGTACTCGAACGTTTTCGTGGGAAGAGTACTGCGGTGGCGACCAATCTCGACCAGCCCGCGGATCACCCTCCCGAAGCGTGTCAATGGCTCGGGATCGGGCTCAGGGAGGTGGACGGTCTGAAGTCCGGCCCGCACCTGCTCAATAATCGCTTTCGTACGGTGCGGACCAGCACCAATCTCTCCGTCGATGGCATTTCGCACTCGCTCCACGACGCTAAGCGTGGCCTCTCGGGCGGCGGACTCGACATCTCTCAGCAGGCGGGACGGCTTCTTGGCCCGCAACTGCTGGAGCGTTTGAAATCGCTCACGCAGTTCGGAGACATCAGTGGTTGGCTCTGTCAGCTCGGGAATGCCAACCAGCTTCTGGTGACAGCCACGGGCCAGTGACCCTGCGTCCAGTTCGTCCGTTTCGGAGACGTCGCGACGAGGTCGGTCCCGCCAGACCGTGATTGCCAACGCGAACAGGCGAATCAAGGCGTCCATCAGTCCTTGTTGAACGATGTTGGTCGACGACGAATTGACCGAGCCACGCAGCGGGCGGTGCTCATCAATGTCAAACATCGGAAGGCATCGGGGTCTCGGGGAGTGATTCATGCGCTGAGTTCCTCCGTATCAGGGGACAGTGGATCGGTGGATGGCGCGGTCGAATCCGGCAACTCGTCAGGCGCAGGGGAAGTCGCAGCTGGTTGAGCGTCCCGATCAGAATCCACCGGTTCTGCGGGAACAGGAGGAGGCTGCATGACGGGCGGCAGCGGAGTATGGTCGAACGGTACGGGAGCCAGGGCGGGGACAGAGACGGCCGGGGATGCCGAAGCTGTCTGTCCCGACGACTCGAACTGATAGAGGACAGCGGTCGCCACGACACAGATCGAAACGACGACAAGAAAGGAGAGAATGGCAGGTAGCATCAATCCGCGGTTAATGGACTCGATACCGCGGCGGAGGGATTTCGACTTCCAGGCCTCCAGCTGTTCGGCGGACCAGTGCGTCGAATCTTGGACCTGTCCCCCCGGAAACAAGGCATTTCGCGTGTTCTGAAACTGCTGAAGGGCCTGATCGATCCCCATCCCACGAATGATGTTCTCGACCAGTTCCTGATCATTGACCGCATCTCTTTGAACGATGGATCGGGCTTTCTTCTCGACGCTCCGCCGGAGTGCAGCGACTTTCGTGGCACGGCGGCTCTGGACCCATACGGTCAGCCCCATCAACATCAGCAAGCCGAGCGTAGGGATGAGTGCAATCTGGAGCATGACATATCCTCTACTTATCTTTATTTGGGGTGGGGACGCGCGATTGGGTGACTTGGACTCGGCTGTGTCTCACTCAGTTCCACTGCGGTCGGTGCTGGGAACGTTGTCTGACGGTGTAAAGAAAGCTGGCCGCGACGAAGTCCAAGTTGTCAGCAACGTCATCGCTCTGCGAAAAACCGGCTGCCAGCCGGATTGCGGCAGCGACCACCGGACTCATCGAAATCGTTTGCGGAGCGGAACGGCGGGACTTCCTTGACCGGTACTTTCGTTTTAGCTTGGTGTAGCTTTGAGACTTCAATTCCTTCAGGATCTGGTCCTTGTTCTCCTCGTTGATCTTGGACGCGACCAGGGCCAGTTTCGTCCAACCAAGTTCCAGTACCTGTTCCCGGGAGATGCCATGCTCCGCACAGATCCGAGAGACACGGATCAACTCTTGGGCGGTCCGTAGCTTGAGACCTGCCTCACACTCCACGTACTCACCGAACGACTTGTACGCTGATCGCCAATATTGATGTCGGTGGACCAACTCCAGCAGGGCGGCAAACTGATACTGCAATGACCGGTACCGTGGAGCCAATTCGCGAATCTCCTGCAAGAGAAAAGCGGGATTTCGTTCATGAGTGGTCGTTGACGGATTTTGTTCACACTTCATGATTGCTCCTTGAAGAGGCGCAGGCGCCTGCGCGTGTTGATGGATGCGAAGGGACAATCGGGATACGCTCGCTGTTGACCGTCCGAACGACCATGCTCGGTGGATCGCAGCTGGTTCGTGGAGTTGTGATGGGTTCCGCTTGCTGCACGGATAATCGCGGCGAACCGTTTGCTGCGCGCATTGCTCGCCTGCTTGGAACGTGACGCCCCGAGCAACCGCCACCGTGGCGAAAAAAATCAGAGATTTCGCAAATGGAGACGGCATGGCGAACATCAGAGGGTTCTTGGTACATTGTTTGGTGGATTTGGATGTTGGCGGCCATCGACTGACCGTCCTCTCCCGCCAAGAACCCTTCTCCGGTGCGTTCGCTCAAAGAATCTTTTGAGATTTTCAGAATCGCCGTCCGTAGCAGAGGATTTGCCTACGGAGATCGACATTTGACATTCGATGTCAACAAGGAGGATAATCCGCGCTATGAGTGAACATCCTGCGCCACCGACTGCTTCCGCACCGTTGCTGGAAATGATGGGGCTGAAGCCCAATTTTCGATCCGATTGGGAGGGTCCTCCTCCGGACGAAGCCAAGCTCCGCCGCTATCTGGCTGGTGAGCTGGATCGCAATGCTGAAGACGACGTCCTCTCGGCGGTCATGCAGTTCCGCACTTGGTATGACGTCCTGGTTCGGCTCGTCGATGCCGAATTGATAGAGCGAGTTCATCGCGAGGAAGGATCGAACCAGTCCTGATCCCACGCATCGAGCGTTCTCCGTGTTCCCTCATCGAGCAGCGACTGAACTTTCCGCCGAGACATTCGCATCGCGGCGGCGATCTGCTCGACGGACTCCCCTCGAATGGCGCGTCGCATGACCATCCGCAACGGCTCCGGCATCTGCTTCATCACTGCAACGGCCAGTCGCAGGGCTCGGTGAAACTCCTTCGGAAAGATGGCACCGTTGTCAGCCTGCTGGTGAAGCGTGTAACTGAGGTCGGCCATTTCAGCAGGCGATTTCTTCAAGCGAGAGTGGGCTGAGAGGCATGCATAGTTGAGATTACGATCGGCCAGACGATAAAGGTAGCCTTCGAATGAATCGTCACTGCGATCTTCATAGGCCGTGCAGCAACTACGCTGCACGAATGACTTGATCGTCCGTTTGGCGCGTTCTTCGATCCATTCGTGCAGAGAATTGGCCTGCAGGAGATCGTGGTCATCCAGCCGTCGCCAGAAGGCCTGCTCGAATTTGAGGCAGAAAAGCTTTCCAAGCTGACAATCCGTGTCGAGGAGGTGTGCAGCCAGATCTGTCCCGTCCCCACTTTCCCGCAATTGGTTGAACAGTTTCCGGGCCTCGGGGACGAGCCTGGGATCGTCCGGAAGAAATCGACCAATGTCGGATCGATCTATGACCATGGCACCTGCTCCTTCATCAATGGCCAGTGGGGCCTGGCTGAACAGGGCATCCGAGCCGAATCCGCTCACTTCATGTCATTCCAGCGTACCCTTGAAAACGGAAGCAACCAAGAGCAAAGTGTAACTGTGCTATCACTTGGATGAGTAAATATAAGAATGGCAAACATAGTTCGTGCGACTTCAGAATTTCCCCGCCCTGAGAAAGGTGGCCACTATGGACCTCAAACTAATCAAGGACTTGCCGAAACACCCACGGATTGAGGATCTCATCCTGCTCTACGAAGCGTATATTGAACTCCGCGAGTTGGAGAACTCGCCCGAGTTGCGCAGCCATCCCGAAAAGCCAACGACACTCGCGGATGTCTGCGAACGTCTGGGAAGGAACCCGCAGCATTTTTACCACCGGCTGGCCGGACTCAATAAGCTGTTCGGGAAGCCGATCTTTGAAACCACACCCGGGTCGGGAACGACTGTGGAGGATACGGAAGTCTTTGAGCAGATCGAACGCTTCTTTGTCTGCTATCAGCAACTGTTTATACCAGAACACACTGACAACACTCTGGCGGTCAACCTGGCAGCGCCGCAAGTGCTTTCGGCACGCGTGCTTCCCAAACCTCTGGACCTGTTTCGCTCTTGGGATTGTGGTGAGACCCATCAGCATGTCCAGATCAATCTCATCTGTGAAGATTCAGCTAAGATTTTCGAACAGGTCCGTGTCGGTGCGATCGACTACGGTCTGACTTCCGTGCCAGCTGATTACCAATGCGATGGCATGCGAATCGATCAGGTCGCGTCCGCCATGTTCCATCGGTGCATTTTGTGTCCATCGGGACATCCTTTGGGAAAGCTCACAAGACGCCTAAAGTGGGACGACTTTCGGGATGAGACCGTCGTGATTTATCGGCAACAGGGAACGCCTCCTGAGATTCCGTGGAACCTGTTGACACGATATGCACGACGAACCGTGACAGTCGAAACAATTCTCGAAGCCCATGGCTACGCGCTAGCTGGGGGAGCTCTGGCTCTGTCCTATCGCGAGTTACTATCTCAGCAGGAAGAGAAGTATCTGGGAATTCGCGAATTACCGGAGGAGGCCGACACAGAAACGAAGGTGTGTCTGCTCCGCTCTCAACGCTCCTGGCAAAAATGGAGTGCCGAGAAGCGATCATTGATGGAACGATTGGAGCTTCGGCTCAAAAAACATCTTCAAGACATCGAAGTAGCGGTTATCAAGAACCGTGAGATAACCACGACTGTAGGAGAATATCGCAGCCTCTGGTACGCCCGTCTCGGTTCGGAGGCGGAGGCATCAGTGAGACGATGGACGCCCGCCGCCTTGTCACATGTATGGATGACGCCCGGAGGATACATTCGCGCGACGGCCCGGCGCTCGAACTTTCCCGATGACGAAGGACAGGCTTACGAGATTGTCGGTAGAGTCAAGCACTCGGATCGAATGTGGCACTTGATCTGCAGGGGAGTGCTGACTGATTCTGGACGACAAATTCATAGCTCCGCTTCTTTTCTTTATCGAGGAGAAGACCTGAGTGCTGAATGTATTGTTGGCACCTTCGCAGAGCGCCACCCGCACGTTGGGCTTGATCACGGTTTATTGATTCTCCACAAAAGCGATGTATTGTCGATCTCTTCAGGCCGTGAGCTCAACCAAGCCGTCAAAGAGTTCGCCAAGAATCATCCGCTTTATCGCTGGATCAAGGATTGGGAAATCCCGCGGAGTGCGAAACTGGGACAATGGTAACGCGGACCAGCATCTCGAAGGGTGCACCGGCAATAAGGAACATTGTTGCTCGTGAGCTACGCTGCTTCCCGCTTGCCCGGATGATGGCGTGCGTGGACCTGTTTGAGCGATTGATTGGTGACGTGGGTGTAGATCTGAGTCGTCGTCACGCTCCGGTGGCCGAGCAGTTCCTGCACGCTGCGGAGGTCGGCACCATGTCGCAAGAGCTCTGTGGCAAAGCAATGCCTGAGGGTGTGTGGCGATGGGCTGCTCGCGATGCCCGCAGCGGCTGCATACTGTTTGACAATCTCTCCGATCCGTGACCTGGACAGTCGGAACTCCTCCCCCGGTGGCATTGCGTATGTCGCGTTGCGATCCGTACGGAGGAACAGTGGGTCCAGATGATCGAGCCGCGTGTCGAGGTAGCGTTGCAACCATTCGGCGGCCGGTTCCGTCAGGAAGACCAGCCGCAGTCGATTCCCCTTCCCTCTGACGGGGATCTCGCGAGTCTGTAAATTGATATCTCGACGATTCAACATCCGCAGCTCTTCCAGTCGTAGCCCGGTGGCGAAGAACAATTCCAGGAGGGATCGATCTCGTAGACCTCGTGTCGTTGTCACGTCGGGCATTGCCAGAAGCTGTTGGAGCTGTTCGAATCGCAGTGCCTTAATCTGGCGAGGCTCTTCACGCAACCGACGAATGCGGTCCGGTGCCAGCACCTCCAGTTCTTCTTCCTGAATCAGATACCTCAAGAATCCCCGCAAGATCGACAGATGGTGATTCCTGGTGCTGACCGTCAATTCCTGCCCTTGCCTCGTTCGATGCGTATGTAGTGCCGTTTTGAGTCGACGCACGGCCTCCTTGTCGATCTGATCAACTCGCTTCACGTCCAACAGAGTGCTGAGGAAAGTCAGTGATTTGGTGTAGGCCAGAATTGTTCGTGGTGACTTGTTCTCCTCCGACTGGAGGAAGGTCAGGAATCGAGAAGCTGCCTGGGAGAATTCGGTTGAATGCGACATCTGCCGACAGTCTACCATACACCATCAAGCACAGGTGTGACCGGTGGAGTGACACGTTCATGCCTTGAGTCGAACTGTCGCACAGTCACGATTGTCATTCGTTCGCGGTCTCGCCCATGGAACTCGATGTCAGCCCAAATCCTGACACTCAGAGGGAGAACCCTCCAAACTAAGATTCCCTCACTCGGGCTCAAACAAACGGGACGCCCCTTGTCGACCTCGCCATCGGTGCGGTCCAGCAAGACTGAGACCGACGCGACGGCGAGGACGAACGGGGCTAGGGCAAACGCCATCGCAGTGGGATCAAAGTAGGAATAACCGCGTTACGTGATGAGAAACTGGATGATCCTGAAAACCCCCTGCATCAATCGATGCAGGGGTGGTGCCTGAGCGTCAGGCGCAGAGCGGGCAGCGGCCGTGTTCCTCGGGCGTCTGCAAGCATGGTGAAACTTCGTGGACGAAGTCGCTGATGTCGTATTCCCCCATCAGAGTGGCCTGCACGTAGTGCAGCATCTGGGGCAGGTCGCACCAGCTCACGGTAATCGACTCGACTTGCAGAAACGAGCGTCCGTCATCGTGTCGTTTGACAATCGCGTATTCCTGGGCACTGTCTTCAGAGAAAGCATCATTCAAGAACAGATAGCCCTCCAGTTCAAAACCGGTGCAGAGGCACCAGGTCGTTTCGATCAGCTGGCGTGCCAGCTCTTCAGCCGACACGGCCGGGCTGATGCACCAGGCCCGTTTCGTATGAAGCATCACTCCCCTCCTTTCTGTCGCTCCTGGCGACGTTGGCGTCGCTTGCGGGCTTCACGGGAACGGGCGATGGCCGCGTAGCAGGTGAAATATGTCACCGTGTGATGCCATTGTTTGCCGAGTTCCTTGGGGCCGAGGGTGAGCGGTGGGAAGCCGCCGTTCTTGAGCCAATTGAGTAATGCCTGGCTCAGTTCATCGACGCGATCCCAGTCTCGCTGACCGAGGGCATCGAGCAGACCTTGCAGTGTGGCGTCCGGGTCCATCACTCACCTCCTGCGGCATCGCAGAACAGAGTCATGGCTCGTGGCCAGTACGTGATGCCACCGTCTCCGAAGGCATCGGGCTCGACGGAATACGCATCGAGGCACTCCTCGGCCGTGCACTCGACTTCCAGAATGCAGTCGTCCGCATCGAAGATGCGGAGTTCTCCACCGCAACTGCGGCAACAGCCATCGTCGAGATCGACGGGAATCGTGTGGTCGTCACTCATGAGTCTCTCCTCTGCTGTGAAAGGAACAGGCCGCACACTCGGTGCGGCTCAGGCTTTGGTCCCTGCCGACGATCGACAGAGTGAGGAAAGACTGCCCGCTTCACGAGCAGAGCGCAAGCCGAATCAGGAGTAAAAAGAGGTCAGTAGTCGCTGGGCAACAGAGCCGTAATGGCGCCTCCTTCGCCATCTTCGATGAACCACAAAGGCTCCGATTTGGTGTCGTCCTGAAAGACCTGGAGGTAATCGAGACCGTCATACTGCCTGGCGTTGTCCTGCAGGACGCCCCAACACAGGACGATGACTTCGTGCGTGTACATCTCCACGGCGGCCCGTGTGGCGACCAACGGTTTCTCAGCACTTGGCTGGAACATGTTGGTTGAGTCCGGGTGATCGAGGGGGATCTCCTGAGGCTTGAGTTGAGGGAGTGGCATATGGGTGGAGGGAAATGAACACAGTCTGCCCGGATCAGCGTTCCCGCGCAAGTCCATCTGTCGGGCACAGGAAAGCAAGTTCGACGAACCTCTCGTCAGGCAGAGGGATCGGTCACGTTTGTTGAAGAGCTGCCTGAGTGGCTGCGGCCAGCCCACGATGATCGAGCCTCTCGGGTCGCTCTGGCTCCGGTTCGGTGAATCCGAACAGCCCGTCGCCCAAGAGATGTAGCATCTCACGCGCGACCGGGATCTGGACCTTGTCGAGAGTTTTCGCCGAGAACAACTTGCGCGAGGTCTGTAGAACGAGTTCGATGCAGTCGTCGCGGGTGGGACGGGTGGTCCAGGGGTGACCTGCACCACATACATCACCGCACAGGAAGCGATGTGCCCAGCGGACAGCTCACTCCCCATTCGGCAGAGGCGCCACTTCGTATTCGACGAGGGCTTTGCCGTCCGCGGGTGTCACGACTCGAGATCCTTCCGAGTTTGCCTGAGCCGGATCGCGGACCTCATGACACCACCGTTCATGCTCGGCCATTCGATTGGATAGCGGCTCGATTGCCTCTTGCAAAGCTGATGATGCACCGTCGGTCCGAGAACCGAGGGGATTCAGATCCGACCAATCGACTGTCACCGACTCCATTGACGGTGACAGCACGACCTCCACCGTTCGCGACAGTTGCTGGACAGCGTTGACTTCTCCTTCCAGTTCGTGGTCGTGGAGGTTCAGGCGGACACGATCACCCACGGCTGGCGGCACGGCACGAGGAAACGTTTCGTCATCTGCCTCCATGATTTGTGTCCACACCTCCTCGCGTCGGCTGAGTTCGTCCGGTTCGATGCGGGTGAGCAGATCCTGAGGCACTTCGACTTCTTCGAAGGACGGAATCAGCTGCACGAGGGCACTGTTCTCCGCATCGTCGAGAGTAGCGATCTCACCGAAGTACGTTTCCCCGTCCAGGTCAAACTCGACCGCATCCCCTGCCTCGAACAGCTCGATCGGGGGACGTTCTACAACCGCTTCATCGTCTGCCTGCACCTCATCCGGAACTATTGTTGACTCAGCAACGGGCAATGCTTCACGTGAGCCTTTGATGGCAGCAAGGAGCTGCTCGCGAAGTTGCCCCAGTGCCACATGGAAGCGGATCGCCAGCGTCAGGGTGTCCGCACCCGTGGTAACGTCCCGGCACTCATCGAGTGATTCCGGTTCGGACAGCACAATGGCCACCCGCCCGTTCTGCAGCCCCCATACGAAATCGGTTCTGATCTGTTCCAGCAGCTCACTGATCGACTGCAATTCATCGTTGAAGCGATCGAAACACTCTATTAGATCCTCATTCGCCACAGGTGTTGTGCAGGGAGCGTTTGTCATTCGCCGACACACTGCCATCAATTGATAAAGTTGTCACGCATTTCGGGCTGTTCGTCTGAGAAAACCCGCCGACACCAACGACGAAAGCCCCGCCAAAAACGACGGGGCTTTCTGGAGTGAAGCCGAATTACCTCACTTCTTCTCATTCTTGGTCTCAGGCTGTTTGGGCTCCTTTGGGTCCTTGTGCTTGTCATTCGTGCCGTGCAGGTCGCCACCACCGTTCGTCATGGGTCTGTCCTCCGTTCGTATCAGGAATCTGGCCAATAGTCCGATTTGGACTATTCCAGAACGGACTCTAACATCACC
>JAGQPX010000122.1 GCA_020426505.1 Planctomycetaceae bacterium
TGCTGCTGTTGTAGATGCTCCACATACAACAGAATGTCGCGAAGGCGGTCGCGAGGACCATGAAGAGATTCCATCTCGCCATCTGCATGCCGGTTGGCTTGTTCTCGCCCAGCAGACTCTTTGAGTTCATCATCAGCAGGAAGGTGATGTAAGCGATGGGAAGCAGGACCATCCCAAACAACGAGGTCGGCACGGCGAGATACGCCTTGGCGTCACCGGTCCACAAGGTCGCGGAACCGACAGCACCACTAATCGATGCCATGAAACAGCCGAGCAGATGCAGCCCCTTATGACCCGGCATGCCCAGGATCTCCGTCAACACAAAGCCGTTGATCAGCATCAGGATGATGATCGTGGAAACGGCCATGCCGAGCACGCCGATGCCGAATACCTTCTGAGCAGTGGTCTCATCTGAGAGCCGGCTGAGTGCGGCTGCAAAATCATCGGTGTCCCTGCGGATGATCATGGCGGCGATCCGTCGATCACCCTCGGGAAGTTCCGCACGAAGAGAGGCTTTCTGGGTGTCATCCATTGCCTGCCAAGCCTCTCCATGCTCGACTGCCAGTCGACCGTCGAGAAGTTTTGCATATCCCCCTTGAAGCTTCGGCGATGCGGTGACCTCGGCTTCCATCTCGGCCACCAATCCGGGTGCTTCCTGGGCGTGAAACGCCGTTGCCGAAGCGATCACGACGCAACTCGTCGCCAGCAGATAGGGGATGAACAACCCGGTCGAAAGGTCGAAGATCGCCAGTCCCCGGAAGTCGCGGTCCCAGCCTTTTCGCAGCATCGAATAGGGCAGCAGAAACGTCATATTGATGCCGACTGCCGTCGCAGCTGAGGCGATCATGGCATCCCTCTGCTCCGATACAATTATGTTCTCCCAGTAGCTGCGGTAGTCTCCCGTATCTGCAAGGACATCTGCAAACGCCGCGGACGGTCGTTGCATCATCGAGAAATCGGGGATGAATCCGATCATGATCTGTCCCCAGTCGAGATCCCCTGCAACGCTCATTCGGACGACAACAGCAAAAAAGCTGATTACAACGACCGCAACCATCGCCTTCAGGATGAAGTCGAAGACTTTGACGGCCCATCCCCCTGCATCGTAGAACACGATCACGATCCCGGTCACGACGAACAGCAGCCCGATGGCGACCCATTGGTTCGCATCACCCAGCGTTTCGGGCATGAGGTTCTTGCGGAGTGCAGCGGTTCCCAGTCCATACTGAGGCATGCACCACACCAGATTCGCCATGAGGGTCGCGATGGCCCAACTCCACCCGAGAACCGGATTGATGTGCTTGTTGATTGCGTCAAACGGCCGCTCGCCTGTCGACAGGGTGACGTAACCAATCGCCGAGAGCATGATCACGCCCATGATCATCGCCAGCGGCTGCCACCACATAGCGCCATACCCGGCCAGCACGCCGAGATAGAGACTGCCAGCGAGCGACCCGCCACCGAGTGTGATCGCCGACTGCAACCAGCCGGGTCCGGACAGCCGCGTAAACGCCCAGAAAAGCGAGCCGGTCCCCTGCTCTCTCGCCGCATTGATCATCTGCCGATCACGCTCAACCTGCGCGGTCGGTTCCACCTGAACGGGATCATTAGCGGGAGCGTCAGACATCGGAGAGCCTGTGGCTGTCGGGGGAAAGGAAGTCGGATCAAGCAATGCAGGCTACTGCGGTCACCAAAGCCACGCAAGCAACGCGATCGTCGAAGAGGTCGTCACCCGTCCAAAACCAATCCAGTTGGCATTGCGTCGTTGCCGGTGTCAGAATGATAATGAGCCATATCAAGTGGACAGCGTGCGGAGGCCTTCTCATGTCGAATGCGACCGTCGATGAGATCCTGACTTTGATTGACCGTCTCCCCGAGTCGGATCGTCAACGTTTGGACGAAGCCCTCGATCTGCGTCGCGAGAGTGAGTGGCAAAAGGCGGCGGTCCAGATGCGGCGCGAGGCTGCTGAGCGGGGAATTGATGAGGCGGCCATTGATACTGCGATCCACGAGCATCGCTATGGCTCATGAAGATCCTGTTCGACACAAATGCCTACATCGCCGAAGCACTGCTGGGTGAAGCCGCGACCATCGCCATTGAGACGACACTCACTGCGTCCTGGCGTATCTACACTTGCCAGACAATCCTTGATGAAATTGAGCGAATCCTCGTTGAGCGTCTCAATGTCCAAGCCTCCCACGCACTCTTAACGAAACAGAGGTGCCGGCGGCGGGCTACGCTCATCGCCGAACGCCCCTCGAAACATCGTGTCCCGGGAGACCCCAATGATAGCCCGATTCTTGCTGCTGCATGTGATGCAGGAGTCGACTATCTTGTCACCAACGACAAGCTGCTGTTGAGCCTCGATCCGTATGAAAGCGTACGCATCATCTCGATGGCAGCCTTTATCGACATGCTCCAGGACGAAGGTCTCATCGACTCACACAAGTGAACGCCCATGACAGCCAATTCCCGCCTTTCCGGCATTTTCACGCCCAATCTGGTGCCGCTCACTCCTGATGGCCAGATCAACGAGCCCGAACTTCGTCGCTACGTCGACTGGCTCATCGAACGTGGCGTGCATGGGTTGTATCCCAATGGCTCAACCGGCGAGTTCACACGGTTCACCGTCGAGGAGCGGCGGCGAATCGTCGAGATCATGGTCGATCAGACGCGCGGGCGGGTCCCCATCCTCGCGGGAGCCGCTGAAGCCAACGTGAAGGAGACGCTGCGGGCATGCGAGTACTATGCATCTCTCGGGGTGCGGGCGGTCGCGATTGTGGCCCCCTTCTACTACAAGCTCAGTCCGGCGTCGGTCTATGCCTACTTTGCTGAGATTGGTCGCAACACGCCAGTCGATGTCACCCTTTACAACATCCCCATGTTCGCCAGTCCGATCGACGTGCCGACCGTGCAGCGGTTGAGTGACGACTTCGAGCGGATCATCGCCATCAAGGACTCGTCGGGCGACATCCCACATATGATCCGCATGATCACTGCTGTCCGCCCGAACCGACCCGACTTCAGCTTCCTCACCGGCTGGGATGCGGCTTTGATGCCCCTGCTGCTGATCGGTTGCGATGGAGGCACCAATGCCTCCAGCGGCGTCGTCCCCGAATTGACTCGCCGGCTGTACGACCTCACGCTGAGCGGTCAGTTGGACGATGCTCGTCAAATTCAGTACGACCTCGTCACGCTGTTCGACAAGATGCTGTTTCAGGCGGAGTTCCCCAACGGATTTCGGGCCGCAGCCGACCTGCGTGGCTTCACGATGGGTCGCGGGCGGCAGCCTCTCTCCAGCGAACAGCAGGCCGATCTGTCGATGTTGTCCGACGCCCTGCAATGTCTGCTCGCCGCACACGGCTTTGCCGATCAACCGGTTCGCGGTTGCTCACCCGGCGACATGCCGCGTACAACCGATGCAGTCCGATCGATCACCAGTTCGCATGTTGCCGAAATGCATCATTCCGACGATGTCAATCTGATCGTACAGGGAGTCGTCGCCGAGCTTCGACGACGCGGCATGATGTGACCTATAATAGGGTGAGTGTCGAATTCGGAACGAACGAGCATTCGGCGCTCGCTCCTGAGTGACATCAGACACCGTTGAACGTGTCATTCGGTCGCACTCACCTGCATACAAGATCACAACCGTCACGAAGAGAGGGGTCTCGTGCGATCATTTGGCGCATTAGTGATTGCCATGTCGGCGATGATTGCAGTTGCGGACGATGCGCCCCCCGACTCGCGTGGATTTCTCGACCGGGTCTTCACCGATGGAACAGGTGAGCACCGCTATGTCGTGTTCGTGCCGCAAGGTGAAGCCCCGGCATCCGGTTGGCCCGTGATTCTCTTCCTGCACGGAGCTGGCGAGCGAGGCACCGACGGACGACGTCAACTCGACTACGGTCTCGGGCCGATCGTGAAGCTGCGTGCAGAGACATTCCCTGCGATCGTGGTCTTCCCACAAGCGGAGGACATGAACGGTCCTATTCTCAGAACATGGTCACCCCAGTCAGCGGACGGTCGCCGTGCGATGGCCATTCTCGACGAAGTTGAATCGCAATACCCCACCGATCCACAGCGACGCATCCTCACGGGATGGTCCATGGGCGGTTACGGGACATGGCGGTTCGCGGCTCACGACCCACAGAAGTGGTCAGCCGTTCTCCCGATCGCCGGCGGGGCTGATCCGTCATTAGCAAGACAACTGTGCGACGCCAACATCTGGGCCTTTCACGGAGCGCTCGATGCAATCGTCCCTGCAAGCGAAAGCCGTGCCATCGTGAACGCCGTGCGAGAGGCGGGTGGCCGCATCGGATACAACGAGATCGCTGACGAAGCCCACAACGTCTGGCGGCGAGTGTATGACAGCGACGACGTCCTCGCCTGGATGCTCGCTCCCAGAGGCGGGCGATCGACGTTAGACACCATCACGTTGTCTGCTGACCGCACGCAGCAATCTGAAGAATCCATCGCTCCCCCGTTCGTCGCCGCGATGGTGGTCGAGAATGCGTTGACTCTCCGCCTTGGAGCGGAGGCGATGCAGACGCTCTCATGCGGACTGCCCGAGATGGTCAATGAACAGGGACTTTTGACCGGCGAATTGGCGGATGTGACCGATCAACTCGAAATGGATGACCGCACGTTCGATGTCACGTTCGGCACGCTGACATTCGCAGGCGAACTGGCAAGTGTGACGCTTCACCCTCTCGGTGCGGATCGACTTCAGACGGAACTCGCGGTGCGCAACGTCAAGCTCCGCGTCGGACACATCAAAGTCACCGATGGCGAGGTCGGCTTTCAGGCAGGGCCGGCGGAAATCGTTGTCGGGCACCGATCACCAGTCAAACTCCACATCGAAGTGCGACCTGCGGTCGTCGATCGAAAGCTGTCACTCAAACTGCTCCGGTCGTCCTTCAGCATTCCGGACACCAACTGGTACGTCAGCAGTCCTGAGTCGATCACGCTTCAGGGCGATTGGCTGACCGAGTACGAAGTCGAGACGGCGGTCGTCGGAGGAGTGTATGTCCGCAAGGAGACGATCGAGCAGCAGGTGCTCTCCGCTGTCCCAGTTCTGCTGGAGCAACTCTCGGAGCAGGTCAGCTTCGACCCGCTGGCGAAACTGGTGCAGTCCCTCTGGCCTCTGCCCGTGTACAAACCGGAGTTGCAGGTCCACCCCGAAACCATCTCGACCGATGCGACCGGCATCTCGCTCACGCTGGGTGTGACTGCTGCCAGTATCGACGGCTCAGCACCGTCATCAGTTCCAGTCGTCAGTGCCTCAGCCCCGCTCGCGTATGAAATCGAACGGACCGGCGATCTGCGAGTTGGTGTCGCGGCTGATGTGATTGATCATCTGACATCGCTGCTCGCGGGGACGCCCTCCGCTCAAATCTACGCCTCCGACCTGCCGAGGCGTCCGTTCCATGAGTTGACGGACTTGTCGACTCTGATTCATGCCGTCCCCGACCTGAAGCAGTTTCCACCGGACTCAGAGGTCTGGGCCGCAATCCGCCTTGAGGATGCGGTTCGCTTGCGTCCTGATCACTCGTCCTCCCTCGATGTTGACACGACGAGTCGCGTGCTCATTGAGGCCCCGCGGATTTCGCTCACGCTTTCCATAGTCCCAGGTGGTAACTCTTCCGATCCTTCATCCTTCGATTCCACTCCACAGAAGGTGCTGACCGCCGACCTTCAGTTCCGCCAACCACTGACACTCGCCATGACGGAGTCGTACAGCGGCGGCCAAGGTCTCTCCATTGCGTGGGGATCTGAGCCACAAGTCCACGCAACCATTGACGACTCCTCCGACGAAACATCATTGGAATCTCCGGTGGACACGGAAGAACTGGCTCGACTCTTCGAGCGGGGCTGGCAACGCATGAACTCCGCCTCGACAGAACAGATCGTCGAACTGCCGAACGTCGCAGTTGGCATCTCGAAACTCGGAATCGAGGAGATCGACTGGGCGGAAACGTGCCTCACCGCGGTCTTCCAACCAGCGGCAACGACGATCACAAATAAAACCGAGAGATCGATCACTTACGAGATCTGTGGTCCTTCCAGTCGCTGGAGCAAGTCGCGGACGCTCGAACCCGGAGAAACGACGACCTATGCAACCGGGGCGTCGCTTACCCTGCGACCGAACCGCGACTGGGAATTCGATCGAGTCCGACTCCCGGCAGGCACAACATGGGAATGGCGATCAGCAGACGGTGCCCAACAACCCTCATGGGTGCAGATTGATCGTGCTTCGAGCTTCAGCGTCCCGGAAGCCGTCACCGACGCCGGTCGTCCCACAACTACGAGCCCGTGAATTCGAGTCCATGGCTCAATTCTCGCTGTCGCGGAACACGAGTCCCTCCAAACAGGGATTTCTGCGCGCTTGCAACTCGCACGGGGCGTTGACAGAATAGGGACTCTCCGCAGTTCAGAACGATCTATTGCGTCTCGGCATCGTCCGCCCACGCTCCTGCGTCGATTTCAAGTCCGATCTTAAAAAGGTGAGTCTCGATGAAGTTTCTGGAAGGCCAAACCGTTGGCGTAGATTTGGGCACAACCTATTCCGCCATGGCTCAGCTGAACGAAGAGGGCGATCCCATCTCACTCAAGAACTCGGACGGACACACCATCACGCCCTCCGTCGTCCTGTTTGGCGATGATGGTCACGTCATTGTCGGGCCGGCCATTGAACGCATGGCAATGGAAGACCCAAAGAACATTGTCGAGGCCATCAAACGCCAGATGGGCAACAAAGGCTTCTACGTGACTTTCCAGGGAAAGAAGCTGACACCCGAATTCGTCTCGGCTCTCATTCTGAAAAAGATGAAACAGGATGCTGAGGAACAAATCGGACCGATCGCGAACGCGGTCATTACGGTCCCCTACTACTTCAACGATGTCCGCCGCAAGGCAACTCAGGACGCAGGCCAAATCGCGGGCCTCAACGTGATCGACATCATCAATGAGCCGACGGCGGCCACCCTCTCGTATGCCTGGCAGATGGGCGAATTGGGCCGCGCGGATCTTGGCGACGTGGAAAAAACGATCCTTGTCTACGACTTGGGCGGGGGAACCTTCGACGTCACCGTCGTCCGGTACACGCCAACCAGCTTCCGCGTGCTTGCGACCGACGGTGACGTGATGCTCGGCGGTCTCGACTGGAGCCGACGTCTCGTCGATCACGTCGCTGAACAATTCGAAAAGAAGTTCGGCGAAGATCCGCGAACGGACCCCGAAACGATGATGACCATGACGCAGGACTGTGAACAGGCCAAACGCAACCTGTCCGCATCGGCTCAGACCCCTGTCAATGTATACTTCAAAGGGAACTCGCTGACGGTCTCGCTTTCGAGAGGCGAGTTCGAGCGATTGACAAGCGACCTCATGCAGCGAACTCGGGACACAACCGAGCTCGTGATGCAACAGGCCGGTGTCAATCCGGGCGAGTTTGACGACGTGATCCTCGTGGGCGGATCGACCTACATGCCCGTTGTGGAGTCCATGCTCCGCGACGTGACTGGCAATGAGCCGACCCGCAAGGTGATTCCGGAGGAGGCCGTTGCTCAGGGAGCGGCCATCCACGCGGCCATCCTGCAGGCCAAAGAGGCCGGCATGGAGAATCAGATGACCAAGGGCGTCATCAAGCGATTGCAGGCGGTCAGCACCGTCGATGTGAACTCGCACTCACTTGGCGTGAAAATCTCTGACCCCAACAACCGGGAACAGAAGATCAACCACATCATGATCCCGAAGAACACGGGCTTGCCATACAAGGTCACGCAGCGATTTGTCACGAACTCACCCAATCAGCAGCGAATTCACGTCTGCGTGTTGGAAGGGGACGCGACCGATCCGGACGCCTGCACCACGATCGGCGACTTCCGAATCTTCGACCTGCCTCCCAACTTGCCCGCTGGTTCGCCGGTCGAGATCTCCTACGAATACGACAAGAATGGTCGCATCAGTGCTTCGGCCACCGAACTCACAGCCAACAAGGAAGCGAACATCGAAATCCTTCGCGACCAGGGCCTCGATGTCGACGGCGTCGACGCCTTCGAGAAGCTCGCTCAGGGCTACACGGTTGAGTAGTTGACTGGATGATCAGTTGGTCAGATGATTGGAAATCTTCACTGCGATGATCGACCGTCTCGCTATTCAACTGATCATCTAATCAACTGATCAACTCAACTATGTCCATCGACGTCTACAAAGACTGGCTCGGTATTCCAGAGTCGGTTGAGCGACCGCCCGATCATTATCAGCTGCTCAGAGTCGCGCAGTTTGATGACAACATTGATCGGATCGAATCGAACTACAAGAAGCTCAACAATCATGTCCGGAAGTACGCCACCGGCAAGTACTCCAACGAGTCTCAGGATCTGCTGAACGAGCTGGCCAAGGCCATGCTCTGTCTCACCGACCCGGACCGCAAACGGGACTACGATGAAAGTCTTGGTCGGGAGTTTGAGGTCGAGAAGGACGCGATGGGGCGTGCCCCGTTCCTGGAGATCCTGATCGCCGACGGACACCTCTCACGCGAGCAGAAACGGGACGTCGAGAGTTTTGCCAATGCCCGTGGACTCTCGGAACGGGATGCGGTCATCCAGATGAAGCTGGTCGAACACGCCACAGCCGCCAAGGCACTCGCCAAGCACCTTGGTCATTCCTACGTCGATCTGGACGACATGCTTCCCGAGGACGATGCACTCGATGGAGTGCCTCGACATCTCGTCAAGAAGCATACCTTCCTGCCATTGTTCATCGACGACGGGACGCTACTCATCGCCTGCGTCGACTCTCCCGAACACGACCTCGAGGATGAACTTCGACTGCGTTACAGCGTCCCCGTCCGAGCTGTCATCGCCACACCTCGCTCGATCAATCAGGCCATCGCTCAACACTACGCCCCCGGCATGCGGGATGAGGCAGTCGTCAAACAGGTCGACGCCCCCAAGGAAACAACCAAAACCGGCAAGAAACCGAAAAAGGAAAAGCCTGCCGCCAAAAAGAAGGCATCGGCAGCGGGGCTTCGTTATGAAGACCTGTCCGTCGAAGAGCAGGCTCGACGCATCCAGATCGGCAGACTGATCATCTGCTGGAGCATCATCGTCCCCATGCTGCCCCAGATGCTGAAGTCCCTCGCCCCCATGATGGCAGCCGGCCTGCCGATCCCCGGTTTTTTGGTCAACGTCCTGATCATGCTCCCCATCGCAGCCGCTGGAACCTGGTTCGTGACCCAGAAGTACTGGAAGTGAACCCGCACCGACTCACCCACGAACTCTCCGTCTCTCCCCCGTGTCCCCTGCTTTGACGTTGACCTGAGGGGGCTTGTGCGACATGATCCCCGTCCCGCAAAGTCGACCGCGGTCCGCGCGGTTGGCTCGTTCCGATGTGATTGATCGGGCTGATGACCCAAAACAAGAAGACAGACCGCTTTGAGGCGGCGCGACTGCAGAAGAAGGACAAAATCGTCGAGCTGGGCCACGATCCCTTTGGCCAGCGGTTCGACGATCACCGGTCCATTGCGGATGTGCGTCCTCTCTGCCCGACCGAAAGTGGTGTCGATGGCGAAGCCGTCCGTGTCGCCGGGCGAATCATGCTCCGCCGTAAGGCGGGAAAGCTGCGGTTCCTCGACATCGAAGACGCGACGGGCAAGATCCAGCTTCTGTTCTCACGAGGCGATCTGTCCGAAGAACAGTGGGAGTTGATGGGCGCCCTTGATCTGGGGGATCTCATCGGCATCGACGGTCGGCTTCGCCGGACTGAATCTGGAGAGGTATCGATCTTTGTCAGTGAACTGACCGTCTTGTGCAAGTCGTTCACGCAGCCGCCCGAGAAACATCACGGCGTCACTGATGTCGAGACACTGCTGCGGCATCGTGAGCTGGATCTGATCTACACCGAAGGCGTCCGCGACAAGCTCCTGCTCCGCTCGAAGATCCTCGACTCCGTGCGGAACACGCTCGCTGAGCGAGGCTTCGTCGCCGTCGAGACACCCGTGCTTCACGCGGTCGCTGGCGGGGCGGCGGCCCGTCCGTTCCTCACGCATCACAACGCCCTCGACATGCCGCTCTACATGCGGATTGCGTTGGAGCTGCACCTCAAACGGTTGATGGTCGGCGGCATCGAACGCGTCTACGAACTCAGCCGCGTCTTCCGCAACGAAGGCATCGACGCCACGCACAACCCCGAGTTCACGATGCTCGAGGCGTATCAGGCATACGGCGACTATCGGTCGATGATGGATTTGACCGAAGCGGTTGTGTGTGATGCGATTGAGGCAACGCGGAATGCGGAATGCGGAATGCGGAACAAAGACGTTCCCCATTCTCCATCCTCCATTCTCCATTCAATCTCCTGGGGTGAAACCGAGATCGACTTCACCCCGCCGTGGCCACGTAAGACTTACGCCGAACTGTTCGCCGAACATGCCGGGTGTGAGATGACCGACGCGGACGCCGTGCAGGCGAAGGCGCGGCAGCTTGCTGAGACGGGTGACATCAAAGCCGAGTTCATTGCCGACATGGATGCGGGGCACGTGCATCCGGACATCGTCGTCAGCGAGGTATTCGAGGCGTGTGTCGAGGACAACCTTGTGGGGCCGGTATTTGTGATCGACTATCCGGCCTCAATCTGTCCGCTGACCAAACGCAAGCAGGAAAACCCGGACATCGCAGAGCGGTTCGAGTTGTTCGTCCACGGCATGGAGCTGGCGAACGCCTACACCGAACTCAACGACCCGCATCTGCAGGAAGAGCTGTTCCGCACGCAACTGGAGGGTCAGTCAGAAGAGGACTCAATGGCAAAGATGGACACGGACTTCATCCAGGCCCTCAAAGTTGGCATGCCCCCCGCCGGCGGCCTCGGCATCGGCATCGACCGCCTCGTCATGCTCCTGACCAACAGCCGCTCGATCCGTGATGTGATCTTCTTCCCGCTGTTGAGGCCGGAAGGGAGTGAAGCATGAGCGAGAAGGCAACGGCTCGATGGCCAATTCCCATGCAGTTGACGATCCTTCTCGCGGTGCTTGTGGTCTACCTCGGGACATCTCCCCTCGTATGGAGGTTGTCCATGACACACGCCCACGGGAGTTTCGACGTTCAAATTGCGCCGGGACACGAGCTGAGCGGATCTGGCGACATCGCACACCCTGCCGAATGGGTGGAAACCCTGTACTCTCCGATCACGGTCTTCAGGGGCACCAACTTTGCCCATGAATGGATGAGCAAGCTGTATCCCAGTTCAGTCATCACAGACTCAGACGGAAATCGTTTCTACTGAAAAAAGAGATGCAGTTTGTGACTCACCACGAGAGTCAGAGGAAATAGGCCAGAGAAATGGCTCGCAGCCGGCACTCGAACATGGAGATTGAAGCGGTCCTTAAGTTTGCTGAGTCACTGGGCTGGCAAGTCATTCAGAACAAGCGTGGACATGCGTGGGGCAAACTTCGTTGTCCACTCGGCACGAGGGAAGGCTGCAACATTTCCATTTACTCGACACCTAGAAACCCCGATGTCCATGCAAGATACCTCCAGCAATGCATCAGAAACGGTCATTGCCTTGACGAGCAGGCGGAATGACTCATCTGGGCGATTGTTCAGCGACATGGTATGCTGAAGTACATTCGCCAAGTCCTGCGAGACACACATGACCCACTGGTTTGAACTTATCCTGACTGACCTCGACCACGTTTTCGAGTTGGACTCCGACGAGGAGTTTGACGATTCCGTCGGACAGATGGCCAACGATTTATATGATGCGGGTTGTGACGATGGGACATTCGGATGTTCAAACAAAGTTTTCAAAATTGGCTTTGCTCGTGAAGCCGCGACGCTTGAAGAGGCAGTCCGTTCAGCCATCTCTGATGTCCGGAAAGCGGGCCTGCAAGTCGGTCGTGTAGAACTGAACACTCCACCGTTCCTGGAATCCATTAACGCACAACTTGCAGGCGAGGCGATTTCCACTTCAATGTAGGGTGGGACCCGAAGGGAGCGAGACATGAGCCTGCATCAAACTAACGGAGTTTTTACATATGGCATACTTCCAATCGTGGCACTTCTAGGCCTGATGATCGGGTATCTCTTGCTCGCGCCATTCGTTTTCAAGTGGTCGACGACATCCCATTCAGTCACGATTTTGTCCGTCGGAGGTTCGTCAGTAGGAGGCACGGGAAGTGTCAGTGGCGTGATGAGCTTCCCAGCCCCTTGGGCAGACACGGTCTGCACACCCTTCTTCAGAATCTGTGAGACGCCGGTTGTGGGACCTTGGATGGATTCATATTTCCAATACGTTCTTCAACACTGATCTTCGCTGACTCACTCCCCTCGGCAAGGATGCCAACATGTACAAGCTGCTTCTTTCCAGCCGTTATCTGCGGACGCGGTTTATTGCTTTGGCCAGCATCATCAGTGTGATGCTCGGCGTCGCGACGCTGATTGTGGTCAACAGTGTCATGACGGGCTTCCGCTATGAGATGCGGGACCGGTTGCACAGTCTCATCTCCGATGTCGTCATTGAAAGCCGCAGCACCGACGGGGCGGAGAATCCGGAGGAGTTGGTCCAGCACGTCTGGGACGTTGCAGGTGAGTACGTCGAAGCGGTCGCTCCGACGGTCGAGATCTACGGCATGCTGACGTTTGAGCTACCCATGCAGCGTTCCCACAACAAGGAGTACGCCCACTGCCCGGTCACCATCATCGGCATCAACCCGGAAGAGCAGGATGCGGTCAGTCCGATTCGTGAGCATCTCGTCGGACGACAACCGACAACCGATGACGAAGGCAAGATCATCGCTCCCCCCCTGTTCCACCAGGATGTTCCGCTCAGTTGGGAGTTAAGCGAATCGGCAAAAGAGCATCGAAAGAACTGGCTGGAAATGAACCGCTGGATGGAGTTGGCCTATGGCGGCGCTCCCGCTGACGCCAAACAGCCTCATCCGTTCTACGAGGCCCCGGCAACTGCGGCTGCGGCTCCCGACGCACAGGGTGAGCCGGACCCGTTCAACCACACCGAACCGGTCCGTACGGCCGACCTCTCTCCTGATGCCAATCCGGGCACTCCGGCGCCGAACATGTTCGACCCGACCCGTGGACAGTCTCCCTCAGATTTGTTCACGAATGAGGGGATCGTCACCAAAGACCCCAACGAACCCTTCTCCGCCCGGCTGTACGTCGGACAGAACCTGATCGGTTACCCGATGAAGAATCCGGATACCGGCAAGACTGAGATTCAAATGCTCGTGCATCCGGGTGAGGACGTGCACATCAGCACGATCAAGACGGGACTCCCAGAGCCGGCCCGTTTTACTGCCACGGTCGTCGACGTGTTCCGCAGCGGGATGAGCGAGTTCGACTCAAACTTCGTGTTCTGTCCGATCGAAGAATTGCAGAAAGTCCGCGGCATGTTGGACCCCGCCACCGGTCAGGGGGACGTGACGATGTTGAAGCTCAAGCTGAGGAACTATGACGACGCCGGCTTAGTGGTCGAACGCCTCCGAACCGCTGAAGACAAGTTTCCTGCCCGGACATTTAACATCTACACCTGGGAGCAGAAACGGGCTCCGCTCCTGCAGGCGGTCGAGATCGAAGCGGCCATCTTGAACGTGCTGCTGTTCCTGATCATCGCGGTCGCCGGCTTTGGCATCCTCGCCATCTTCTACATGATCGTGGTCGAAAAGACCCGTGACATCGGCATCCTCAAAGCCCTGGGGGCCACTTCTCATGGCGTGATGTCGATCTTCCTCACCTATGGCCTCTCGCTGGGCATCGTCGGCAGCGGCGTGGGCGTGGTGCTCGGCTTGTTGTTCGTCTACTACATCAACGAGATCGAATCGGCCATCTCCTGGCTGACCGGTCGCAAGGTGTTCGACGACACGATTTACTATTTCCAGGACATCCCCACGGCTGTCAGTCCCTGGATGGTGGTGTGGGTCGCACTGGGTGCCATGGCGATTGCGGTTCTTGCAAGTGTGTTGCCGGCACGTCGAGCCGCACGTCTGCATCCCGTCCGAGCCTTGCGATATGAATGACCGTCATGGCATGGCGAGACTCCCGCCGGGCCGCTACCGCTCTTCCTCGCTCGACATGCCAAAACGTCCGCCCCAACAGAACATCCTCCGATTCAGTGGCCTCAGCTATGTCTCAACCTTCAACTTCGCGAGAGACGATTCCCATGTCTAAACATCGCTTGCAGCCTCATCTCTCGGCTGTCGCCTTGACGAAGTCGTACACCAAGGGCGAAATCAAAGTGCCCGTGCTTCGTGGCGTCGATGTTGCCGTCGAAAAGGGGGAGTTTGTCTCGATCGTCGGACAGTCCGGCTGCGGCAAGAGCACCATGATGCATGTACTCGGCCTGCTCGACTCGCCCGATCTGGGTGAAGTCCGACTCGACGGCGAACGCATCGACGACCTGCCGTTGGCCACGCGTGACGAGCTGCGAAACCATGTGTTTGGGTTCGTTTTTCAGTTCTATCACCTGCTTCCCGAACTCACTTTGCTGGAGAATGTCCTCACGCCGATGATGATCCGTCACTCGGCGTGGGACTATTTCAAACGCCGTGGGGAGTTTCGGGAGACCGCTTGTGAGATCATTGCCCGGGTCGGCCTGTCCCATCGTCTCAAGCATCGTCCGTCGGAGATGTCGGGGGGTGAAATGCAGCGAGCCGCCATCGCCCGTGCACTCATCTCCAAGCCGGAAGTGCTACTCGCTGACGAACCGACCGGCAACCTCGATGCCTCGACGGGCGGCGAAATCATGGACCTGCTCAAGAGCTTGAACGCGGATGAGGGGCTGACTATCATCATGGTCACGCATGATGGGGCGATTGCCGATCAGGCGCAGCGGCTCGTCCGACTCAGCGAAGGCCGAATCCAATCCCTCGAAGAGGCGGCCTGAATTGATCCATCAACACAGCCTGACGGAGCCCGGCTTTCATCAAAGCCGGGCTTTTTCGTCAGCTGACCAGCGGAGTGACTCATGGCGGGAAAGGTGTTCATCAGCGGAAGTCTCCTCGACAAAGAGCAGGCGGTCGTCAGCGTGTACGACCACGGATTGCTCTACGGTGACGGCGTCTTCGAGGGCATCCGCGTCTACGGCGGCAAAGTGTTCCTGCATGAAGAACACATCCAACGGCTGTACGAGAGTGCACTCGCTATCCGCCTTGAGATCCCGATGACGCAGGCGGAGATGATCAAGGCGGTCGAGGAGACCGTCGCCGCCAACGGGATCGCTGACGGCTATGTGCGACTCGTCGTCACGCGCGGAGCAGGCACGCTCGGTCTCGACATCCGCCGCACGAGCGATCCGCAGGTGATCATCATCGCCGACACGATCACTCTCTACCCGCCCGAACTTTACGAGAACGGGCTCGAACTCGTCACCGCGAGTACGATTCGCAACCATCCGTCGGCCCTGAACCCTCGCATCAAATCGCTGAACTACCTCAACAACATCCTCGCCAAGATTGAAGGGACCGATCAGGGCAAAATGGAAGCTCTGATGCTCAATCACAAGGGCGAAGTCGCTGAGTGCACCGGGGACAACATTTTCATCGTCAAGGACGGTGTGCTGAAGACGCCTCCGCCGGACGCCGGCATTCTGGAGGGCATCACCCGCAACGCCGTTATCCGACTCGCTGACGAAGGCGGCATCACCGTCAGGCAAGCAGCACTCGTGCGTCATGACGTCTACATCGCTGATGAGTGCTTCCTCACCGGCACGGCTGCAGAGGTGATTCCCGTCGTCGCTGTCGATGGTCGCAAGATCGGCGACGGCAAACCTGGCCCGACAACGAAGCGTCTGCTCGAACTGTTCCGCAAGCTCACTCGCGACGAGTGAGATGATTACGGGCACGCATCGCTCAGATGACCGCGTGTGTTGGTGTCACTCGTCGGCCTGGCCGAAGTCGGACACTGCCGCGGGTGGTGGAGAAGCGTCGGAAGCCGCCTGCTCGGCGAGAGAACTGAATGACATCATCCCGTAAACGCACACGGATACGCCCGCCATCAGCAGGATGATCCCGATCAGCAGGCTCAACCCTCGATCGATCCAACCAGCCTTAGCTCCATCACCAAACGCAGTGCGAACCGCCATGTGATAACCTTCAACAGAGAGTGTGGCCGAAAGAGGCACGGTGGAGAGGATCCATCCCCCCGATGGACTCCGAGCAGACCCGCAATCGCGTTAATCTGCATGCCGGGTGCCACATCGGTCCGACGGGACCCGATCCCTGCAACCGGTGACCCGTCAAGTATTTGCGACATGTCTTGCCACACCTACTCCCCGATGATGGTCACCGGTTTGAACAACATGTTCAGGGGTTTGTTTTGCAAATCAGTCACTCGAACCGGAACACTGGACGATTCGTGGTGTTGAACGAGACGGGTGACGCGAGCAATCTGCGACACCCCAGTGGCTTCTCTTGGGATTCAGCAATCGGTCGATTTGAATTGAACAGAAGAAACTCCGCATGATTTGCCATGATCGATCTCTATTGCGACTGGGAAGTCTTGCAGTGATTGCCGGCCTGTTAACGACGGCCTTCGCTCGTGCGGATCGTCCGGAAGCACAGAAGGGTCTGGAGCCATTCAATTCGCTCATCGGAGAATGGCGGGGCATCGGACAACCGCGTCGGGGGTCGAGTCGCGGAGCATGGAAACAGACCGCCGAGTGGGTATGGGACTTTAACGAAGAAGAGGTTGCCATTCGCTACAACGTCACGGACGGCAAACTGCTTTCGAACGCACGACTCACATTCGATCCTGAGTCACAGCTGTACGTGCTCGCGGTTTCGACTCCCGACGAACAGGAACGTCGATATCAGGGGCATCTCACCGATGGCAAGCTCACGCTCGAAGCAGAGCCTGACGACGAGGGCGCAACACATCGCATGACGGTGACGCTCCTCAACGAGAACCGCACGCTCGTTCTACATGAGAAGCGAGAGGAAAATCAGCAGCGATTCTTCCGAGTGGCGGAAGTCGGGTACACGCGTGAAGGCGTTCGCCTCGCCAGGCCGGGTGGTGGACAACCGGAGTGCATCGTCACGGGCGGGGCAGGCACGATTGAGGTCACTCACAAAGGGAAGACTTACTACGTCTGCTGCAGCGGCTGTAAACAGGCCTTCGAGGACGATCCGGAGGGCATCATCGCCGAGGCGGCCGAACGACGTAAAGAACAGCAGTCAAAGGAGAACTGACTCCCGGTACTTCCGCCCCCGCGAAGTCTTCGGCTGGCCGTTTGGAGACCTTGATTCGCCGACCCCCGTATTGACACGCACGATGATTCCGGCGTAACTTTCGCCACCTATGGCCGGACTTCATGACGAAGCCGACCACGATCTCGGGTCAAATTCATTGAATCTCCCACTCATTTCGGCGAACGGAGTCGCTGCATGTCTGAGTCCATCCTCCCGCTTTCCTCGGCCACTCCTGCTGCGACGCCGGTCCCAATGATCGATCTCGTCGAGCAACACGAAAGCATCGCAGGCGAGGTCCGTGATGCGGTTGAAGAGGTGTTCGCCACTCAGCGGTTCGTCCTCGGGGACGAAGTCGTCGACTTCGAGCATGAAGTCGCCTCCTACTGCGATGCACGATTCGCGATCGGTTGTGCGTCGGGAAGCGACGCGCTGATGCTCTCTCTGATGGCCCTCGATATCGGGCCGGGCGATGAGGTGATCACCTCACCATTCACCTTCTTCGCGACCGCCAGCTCGATCACACGCACCGGGGCGACACCGGTGTTCGTTGATATCGACCCACACACCTACAATCTTGACCCGGCTGGTGTCGAAGCCGCGTTGTCTCCTCGCACACGGGCCATCATGCCCGTCCATCTGTTCGGCCGGTGTGCAGAGATGGAGCCGCTGTGGCGGGTCGCCGTTCGTCATAATCTGGCGATCGTCGAGGACGCTGCCCAGGCCATTGGCGCAACGCACAACGGACGACATGCCGGAGTACTCGGCACGTTGGGGTGCTTCAGTTTCTTTCCAACCAAGAACCTCGGCGGAGCGGGCGACGGCGGGCTCATCACCTCCGATGATCCCGACCTGACGGCACGTCTTCGCCGACTGCGAGTCCACGGCGACGCCGGTCGCTATCAGCACGTTGAGGTCGGCATCAACAGTCGGCTTGATGCCCTGCAAGCAGCTGTCCTGCGGGTCAAACTCCGGCATCTGTCCAAGTGGACACAACAGCGGCAGGAGAACGCAGCGAGGTACGAAGAACTCGTCGCTGACTCTGGCCTGAATGATCTCCTCGATCTCCCGACCGCCAAACCGGGTTGCAACCACGTGTTCAACCAGTATGTCGTGCGAGTTCACAACGGTCGCAGGGACGAGGTCCTCGACGGTCTACGCGCTCGCGACGTCGGCTGTGCCGTCTACTACCCGCAGCCGCTGCATCTTCAGACGTGCTTCCAATCACTGAAGTATCAGGAAGGGGACTTCCCCGAATCGGAACGTGCCTCCGCTGAGACGGTCGCTCTGCCGATCTATCCTGAGCTGGGTGCTGCACGACAGGAACTGGTGGTTCGAGCCATCAGCGATTCACTTGGCGTCAGCCGCGCACACCGCGAACGCACCTTCTCACTGCCTCAGCACTCCAAACGGGCTGCGTAGCACTCGGGGACATTGGCATACTTACACTGAGGCGTGCGCCGTTCGCTGGACGCTCACAGTCACCCGTCCATCACGACTGTGGGTCGTCCTCGTGGATGAACTGGTAGTCGCCCCAGTTCTTGGCAGCGAGTTGTTTGAGAAGGTTCTCGCCTTTGTCATCGCCAAAGCCGATCGTGTGAATCACCACGCGACTCTGGTTCGATTGCGTGACCTGCTCGATTACCTTCCGTGAGAAGTCGCCGTCGGTGAGGAAGTAGATCAGGTCCGGGCGGAGCATCAAAGCAAGCAGGAGCGCCTGCTCTGGGTCCGTATGACCGTCGGCCTTCGCTTGTGCCGCCCAGTGCAGATACTTGCCCTGCGTTCCGGGCAAAGCTGGCATCATGGTCCGCGCCGGCATGGGGATCGCGTGGTCATTGAAGTACACGATGAAGAAATGCTGCTCCGGTGTCATGCGACGGATCGACCTCACGAGTTCCAGCTTCACCCGACCGAAGCGAGTCAACATGGGACCGGGATACGGGCGATTCATGCTGCGTGATGCGTCGACAACATAGACGATCCGCCGTCCGTCGACGGGCATCCCAAAGAACGTGCTGTTGCCTTCACCGTCTCCCTGAGCAGCCCCGTCCCCTGCACCGCTCCCCTCCCAGTCAGTGACCCCTGCTCCCTGTCCCCCGGCCAGACCGACCGTGTGCGTCAGCGATTGAGGAACGGGTGCATCGGTCTGATCAAAATCGAGTGAACCGACTTCCTGAAGGTCCGTGATCCCGTCATTCGTCGCAGCCGAGTTCGTATGCAGGAAGATCGCCTGGCCCAGACTGTCACCCCCTGCCGACTGATCATCGGGTGTCACCTGCAGAGGCTGATTGTTGAGGGACTCTTCCGCTAATGTCTCGCTCCACACGGTCTCGACCGCCAGTGGCGAAGGACGAGCGGCATCCGAAAGCAACCATTGACCACACACAAGTGCCAGGGTGACATGCACGACTGCCGAGATGGAAAGAGCCCCCAGCTTCCGACGACGGCGAGGCGTCCAGCGGGACAGATGCTTCAGGTTGACGGGCCACAACTTCACAACGGCTCTCCGATCGCGTCATTCCTACTCATCGACCATGTCGAGAGCAGCTTTCGCGACTATTCCAGCCTACCAGTCACAATCTACGCCGGCCAAGTGGAGTTTGACGTGCAGAATCAACAGGAAATCCCCCTGCGCTTTTGCGAAATCGTCCGTTAAACTCAGAAGAGAACAGCGGTTATCTGCGTGGAGGAGGTCCATGAGCACGGCAGTCAAAACAGAATCCAGCACTCAACCCGCAGCTGAGGCGGGTGAGCATCCGATCGTCTTTTTCGACGGAGTTTGCGGGTTATGCAGCCATTCGGTCGACTTTGCGATGGCCCGTGATGCAAATGCGACCTTCCGCTTCGCACCCCTCCAGGGCGAGACCGCTCGTGCCATGCTGCCGGAGGAGGACACACAGAACCTCAACTCAATGGCCGTTTGGATCAACGGTCGGATCTACCGCCGATCGTCCGCGATCGTCCGCATGCTGTGGGGGTTGGGACCATTCTGGAACATGTGCGGCTGGCTGCTCTGGGTGATACCGCTCCCGCTCAGAGACCTCGGCTACTCACTCGTGGCCAAATGGCGATACCGTCTGTTCGGCAAACACGAGACATGCCGCCTGCCGACGCCGGAGGAACGGGAGAGATTCCTCGATTAAAAGGTTACTCCGCGGGGCCTATGGCGAACAGGTGTTCGTGGGTGCGGATGTACAAGTGGCCGTGGGCGATGGCAGGAGAGGCGGAGCAGCGCTCACCCAACTCGTTCTCGGCGACGACTTCCGCTTCGGGACCTTTATCAGCTTTGACAACCTTGGTCGTCCCGTCGTCTGCGACGAAATAGACATATCCATCTGCGGTCACGAGTGACGGACTGAAGTGTTGACCCAGCCGGGCGCGCCAGACCCGTTCGCCTGTCTTCGTGTCGTAACAACTGGCCGTGCCGCGATCGTCCGGCACGAACAGTCCGCCCTCTGCGAGAACGGGGGAAGGGACGTAACTCTTCGATTCCTCGGAATGCCAGACGACATGCGTCTCCGTCACGTCTCCTGAGCCGTCAGGGTTGATGGCCATCACATGATACGTGGGATATCCGCAGGCCATGTAGAAGTACTTGCCGTCGTACACCATCGATGACACGAACTGTTCCGCAGGGCCCTCGATTCGCCAATGCTCCGATCCGTCGCGGGGGTCATAACTGATGATGCTCTGACTCCCCGAGACAACCATCTGTGTGCGGCCATGGACCTCGCGAATGAGGGGCGTGCAGTAACTGCGGATACCGTGCGGTCGGGCGACTTTCCAGATGGTCTCACCGGACGACTTGTTGAGTGCTGCGAGATAGCCCTCGCCGTCGTGATCGCCGTTGATGATCACGGTGTCTTCAAACAGGATCGGACTGCTTGCGAACCCGTGCGCACTAATGAACTCACCGATGGAGACGAGCCATTGTTGTTCGCCGCCAAAGTCATACGCAGCGACCACGATTTCGCCCGGTGTGACCGGTCGGGGCGTGCCGACGTTCGGGGCGGGAATGGTGCTGCCGTCGACTTTGAGGAACATGACAAAAACCCACTCACCGTCTGTCACCGGGGTGCTGGAGGCGTGCGAGTTGAGCGTATGTTTCGTCTCAACGGGAGCTTCAAACACGGTTTTTCGCCAGCGAATCTCACCTGACGGGCGATCGTGACAGAGCAGTTGGCGCTCGTTCGTCTCAGGGAGAAACGTCGTCAAGAACAGGTGGTCGCCGGAGATGACCGGGCAGGAGTGACCGAGACCGGGGACGGGAATCTTCCATGTAATGTTCTTGCCGGTCGCGGCATCCCACTCAACGGGCACATTCTCTTCGAGGCTCGTGCCGTCACCGCGCGGCCCCCGCCACCGGGGCCAGTCCTCCGCCGGTGCGGCGAGCGTCATGAACCACAGGGCAGCACAGAAGCTAAGTAGACGGCGCAACATTCGGACACACCGGGCAAAGGAACCAGAGCCAGCGAGGCACCCAGCCTATCCAATGATGCCCACCCTTGCCATCAATGGACACGGTCATTCAGCCTCGTCGGTGGCGATTGACGTCTCTTCGTCGCTCGGCCCGTAGGCGGCGGTGTGCATCGTCATGCGGGTGTCCTCCACTTCGATGCCGGACACCTGCATCGCTTGGGTCCCCGTCGCGAACGCGGTTGCCCGGTGTTCATTGCCAGTGACCGCTCCATTGAACTTCACACGGATCGTCGTGTCGTCCGGATACGTGAGTTCCAGAGCAAGGTCCTGTGTCCCGTCCGGTGCCAGCGGTGTCCCCCAGTCGCGGGGTGCCGGGAAACGGATCTGATGGACCTGTGGACCGTACTTCACCTCAGCCTGAGAGATCGACTCTCCGTTGCTGATGAGTTTCATCTCTGCGATGTCCAGTTGCCATGACGGAGCAACCGTCAACATAAAGTCGTCCGCTCCGAATGTCATTCGGGCTTGTCCCTGAATCGACTGAGCAACCAGTTGCGTGACGTGATCCGGCGTGTCGTCTTCACCCAGGAGAGCTGCACACCGGATGAGGGCCGACATGGGCAACTCGGCGACGATCTGCCGATCGTCAAGCACCTTGGCGAGTTTGCCACGTTGGTCGGAGTGGTAATATAACGCCAACTGGAACACACGGCTGTTCTGCGTTTCGAGTCCGATATCGAGGTTGCAGAGGATCGCATCCTCGGCTGCATCGATCTGATGATTCCGTTCCAGAACCCGGGCGCAGAGCAGATTCGCTTCCCACACATCCGTGGAATAGTGCATGGCCTCTTCAGCGATGGCGACGGCCGTGTCGCTGCCCAGGTAGTCCTCAATCGCTGCCCGATTCGCAAGACCTGTGGCGAGCATTTCATCACGACGGAAGTGACCGCCGCCCAGTTCGGCCAGTTTTCGATAGGTTTCCGATGCAGAGGCCCATTGCCCCAGTGCCTGATACGTCCGCGCGAGGTAGTACCAGTACGGCGGGTACGCCTCCATGAATGGCTGCATCCGTCGTAACACGCGAAGACGCACCTCGGGATTCTGTTCGCTTCTTGCCCGCTCCAGACGGTCGAGGTCGGTCCCCCGGACGAGCCAGCGATCCGGGATCTCCTTGCTTTGTGTGAGTTTCCAAAACGTGTCGAGGAACTCGGACGACTTGCGGACCACGCCTGTCATCTCTTCCCGGTCCACCTTGAGCAAATCGCGATCGCGGTCGAGAGTTGTCCGGCGATAATCCCACCAGCTGTCCGCACCCGTCTTGATCGCGTTGCCGACCTGGGCTGTGGCGATTTGTGAGCCGAACGCGAGAACGTTCCACGTCACCTTTTGAGCAACCGTGCGGCGATACTGATCCTTGAGAATGACCCGCTCTCTGTCAGCAATCTCAATCGAGCCAATCTCATCGAGTACGCTGGTGTAGAGACGGATGACCTCAGGGTCTTCGATGCCGCTGAGGTTCAGGTTGTTGAGGATCTTCTCCTGCTCCTGAACCAGCACGTCCTTCGTGGGGGACTTGCGAATGCGGTGGAATGCCGCACGGCAGTAATTGAGCGCAACGGCAGCATCCATTCGCTCCTTATGAGTGATCTCGCTTGCCTCCTCTGCGCGTGAGGAAGAGACGAGACTCAACAGAGCGATGACGGGAATGATCGTTCGTTGGCAAAGTGGTTTCATCAACATGGAAACGGGTCTATCAGGGAGAGTGACATCGGGGTTCCGGGGGGAACGTCGTTCGAAGTTCGAACGACCGATGCAGATCTCTGCAAGCGATGTACCAAGCCCCTCGCAGGCAGGATCCATTGCCATCCTATCTCGATCCACGGTCGTCGAGGGGCCGTTTCTGCCCCTTCAATCGTGGCGATGCGACTTTGCCACGGTCAGCATCGGCCTGAGTAAACTGGGCAAGCAATCGTCCGATTATGCGAAAGAGTTACAAAACCGGCAGATCTTGCCTGACCGTTTTTCACAATGGCGAGACCGTGATCAACATACGAAATCTACGCCTTGACCAAGACAAGGTTCCCTCAGAACCGGCAGCTTGATGCCCAGCTCTGCGGCTTCCTATACTCAGGAACGTATTCGTGCCCATGCCCTAGTCGGTCCCCGAGACCGCTTCCAGATTGAGGTGACGCTGTGCTCGTCCCGATGGAACTTGTTCGCATTGTGATCAGCGAGATCAACGACCAGCAGGTCGTGTTTCTCCGTGAGATCGATGGCGATCGCTCGTTTCCGATCCTGATCGGCCTGTTCGAGGCATCGAGCATCGACCGCCGCGTCCAAGCCAGGGTCAACGGAGAACTCCCCCCGCGTCCGCTCACGCATGACCTGCTCAAACAGGCCATCGAAGAGCTGGGGGGCGAGGCTCAGGATGTCGTGGTCAACAGCCTGATGGACCACACCTATTACGCCGTCATCCGCATCATGAAGGACGGCGAACTGATCGAACTCGACAGCCGCCCAAGCGATGCGATCGCCCTCTCCGTCCATTACGATCCGTTCCTGCCAATCTACGTTGACGACACCGTCCTCGCCGAAGTGACTTAGTCAGCTATCAGCCATTAGCCACCAGCCCATGATGAACCTGCTCAACACGATCGACGGCTCCCTGCTCGAAGGCTTCTTTCCTGCGGGGTGGAATCTGGCCGAGATTGATGCCTGTGTCGATGGGGATCCGGCATCCATCACTAAGAGACAATCGTGGTGGCACGAGGGATTCGAACCGATCGCCTGCGAGGGCGTCGCGGACTTCGACACTCTCCTTGGTCACGAGATTGCGATCACCATCAAACGCGCCCGTGACGCCGGCGAGCAGGCGGCCATGATTCTGCCGGTCGGACCGATGGGCATGTACCGCTGGGCCATCTACTTCCTCAAAGAGTGGGGCGTGCCCTGTGATCACGTCCATGGTTTCAACATGGACGAGTGGAGTGACGCCGAGGGGAACACGCTGCCGCATCACAACTCCGGGTCGTTTCAATACGCAATGGAGCATGCGTTCTACGGACCGCTGGGAGATCTGACGGTCCCTGAGGATCAGCGGTACTTCGCCACCAGCGACGTCCTGCCGACGTACGCAGACCGGATCGGCGAGTTGCGGGCCGAAGGAGCGAAGCTGTCGGTCATCTTCGGAATCGGTCGGGTTTGCCACATCGCCTTCTGGGAGCCGCAGTTCGCGGGCGAGTTTGACTCCGATGAAGAGTGGAAGGCTCAGACGCACCGCATCGCAGCCAAGCTGCACCCGCTGACCATCGAGCAGAACGCGATCACCAGTTTCAAAAGCCGAACCACCCTCGTGCCGGCTTATGCCAACACCATCGGGCCCGGTCTGTTCCTTAACGCGGACAAGATCATCGGCGGAGCGGACGGCGCGTTGTCTCGCGGCATGATGTGGCAGGGACTCAGCCTGTGGATGACGCTGCGTCACGAACCGACGCCCTGGATTCCCTCGACGTACATGCCCACTCAACCCGGGCGTCTGTTCTTCCTGCAGGAACTCGCGGGACCGCTGGTCGCCGAGTGCAATTAGGCGTCTCGTTCGATATGCTCTGCGTCTCCACCGAAGTCTCCCAGTGGGGGTAGCAGGGTCCGAAGCGGATGGCCCAGTGATGATGGGTCCTGGCCTTCCCGATGGTCAGACCCGGCCACCCGCACTCAGTCCTTTGAAACCGGTTCCTGAAAAACTCGCCGATTTAGATGCAACTCGAAGAACAGTTTCACGTCTCAGACCGGACAAAGCTGCGGCAATGGATGCCCTGGCTGAGTTTGTTTCGATCATTCCGAATCTCCATCGGCCCACGCGCACTCCTGCTGGGAATCGTCGCTGCCCTGTTGATCGATCTCGGTGGACAGTTGATTCAGCAGTTGCCGTTCGCCGCCGGAACGAATCCCTCAGCCGGATACTTTCAACCCATCACAAGTGTCACCCCGCGCGCCTATGCCATTCCCCCTCAGGCACTGGCCATTCGTCCGATCGAGACGCTTCAGGTCTCGGCCTCGCACAGTGAGGTGATGGTTCGACCGCTGTGGACCGTTGTAGCATCATGTCAACTGCTGTTTGGCGAGCAACGATCGTGGTCAATGCTCGCCACGGTCTGGTCACACCTGCTGTGGGCATTGATTGTCTGGGGCCTGTTTGGCGTAGCGATCTCACGGATGGCTGCCGTGCGGTTCGCCGCGGACAAATCGGTGGGCATCCGGCCATCTCTGCGATTCTCCATCGAAAAGCTGCCGGCAGCACTGGCAGCTCCGATCCTGCCCTTGCTGGGTGTCGGATTCCTGTGGTTGTTGTGTCTCGGGGGTGGCCTCGTTGGTCGAATTCCTGCTGTCGGGCCGGTCATCGTCGGCGTGATGTGGTGGCTGCCGTTGCTGCTGGCAACGATGATGACCCTCATCCTGCTGGGACTGGCCGCTGGTTGGCCCTTGATGCTCAGCTCGATCGGCACCGAAGACGCGGACTCCTTCGACGCGTTCAGCCGTGCATACAGCTATCTGTTCAGCCGTCCGTGGTATGCGCTATTCCTGATGACCCTGGCACTCCTCTATGGATCACTCCTGCTGACCTTCGTGGCAACGGTCCTGCAACTGTTGATGCCCCTCGCCGAATGGTCCATCGCGTCGGGGATGGGTGTCGAGCAGACGCGAGAACTGCTGCAACTGGGCGGTGACAATCCGGGCATGGCGACGTCAGCCGCTCGCTTCTGGCACAAGGTCGCATCGCTGGGGCTGGTCGGATTCGTGGTCAGCTACTTCTGGACGGCGACCACTATCATCTACTTCCTGCTTCGCAAAAGCGTCGACGGCATGCCGTTGGAGACCGTCTCCGAGCGAGTCAGCAACACGGCTCATGCTCTGCCCGTCGTTGGAGTCGCGGCAGCCGAGCAGCGTGAAGCAAACTCGACTGACGAAAACGCTGATCCTGCGCCAGAAACGACGGATTAACGAACGGGACAAACCCGAATCGTCTACCAGCGCATCAGGCCGGTGGCCCATGTCAGGCCGGAGCCGAAGCCGCTGACCAGGACAGTGTCGCCCCGTTCGATGCGGCCGTCGCGAAGAGCTTCGTCGAGGACGATCGGGATCGAGCCGCCCGACGTGTTGCCGTACTTCTCGACGTTGTTGAACACCTTCTCCGGCGGCACGCCCAACTGCTCCATCGCCGCGTTGATGATGCGGATGTTGGCCTGATGCAGCAGGAACAGCGACACATCATGCGGACTCATGCCGGACTTCTCCAGCGTGAGTTCGATCGTGTCCGTCAGCATGCGAACAGCCCACTTGAACACGCTGCGACCATCCATCCTCACGTAGTGATCACCCGAAATGAGTGACTCCTCGTCAACGCGGTGCTTGGAGCCGCCGTGCGGGATGTACAACTGCTCGACCCCACTGCCGTCGGAGCCCATCTGATAGCAGATCAACCCCTGATGCGGTGAACCCTTGGTCAATAGTGCGGCCCCTGCCCCATCACCGAACAGCGGGAATGTTCGCTGATCGCTGGGATCGGAGATGCGGCTGAGCAGATCGGCCCCGATGACCAAGGCTGTTTTCGAGTTGCCTGTCGCCACGAACTGAGCCGCAGTGACCATTGCGTACATGAAGCCGGAGCATGCAGCAGAGACGTCGAAAGCTGGTGCATCAAGTCCCAGTTTTTCCTGCACGAGGCACGCGGTCGAAGGCATTTGATAGTCGGGAGTCAGCGTGCCGACAATGACCAGATCGATCTGCTGCGGATCGACCTTTGCCTCACGAATGGCTCGCGTGGCGGCTTCGACGCACAGGTCGCTGGTGGCAATCTCTGGGTCGGTGACATGACGCCGTGCTTCGATGCCCGTGCGTTGCTTGATCCACTCGGGGTCAAAGTTCAGCCGGTCTTGAAGGTCTTCGTTCGTGACGACATTGTCGGGCAGGTAGGAGCCGGTCGAGAGCACCTGCACGCCGAGCAACGATTGTGTGCGTCGTGTGAACAAGGTGCGTGATCCTTTGGTTGAAGACTGAGGCTTCTGTGAAACGCGGTCCGAGGCGGCAGGAGTGTTGGACGGAGTGACGACGGCATCGAGCGTCGGGATTGCGTTGTTCGACATCCGGGTTGGTTCCTTCCGATCGGGCCGTCGCACAGTCAATCACGGAGCGGTGCAGTCGTTGCACGAAACTCCAGAATTGGGTGGATTGGCGGGTTCTATCCCAACGACTCTCGTGTTCTCTCGTCCTTACGGAGGGAAGACCGTCTGATGATCTCCCTTGTCGACGACGGATATGAAAAGATGGAGAACGCCATCTCAATCAATCATCCCCCGATGCACCCGATTTGTCAACGGCTTAATGGCTCCTACTGTCAACCCGAAGTTCCAATTAGGCAAAAGGTTGGGGCAAAACGGCCACTAACCAACCGGACGGTCGAAGTCCGATTCAGGTCGCCCTCAAACGACAACTGCTCAATCCGATTCCTCCATGTTAAAAAGTGAATGCCCGGCTTCTGAATTCCCCCTCAGGATTCAGCCGCCGGGCATTACACGTGATGTCGTCAGCGATCAAGCCGCTGAATGTGGATCAGCGACGCACAGGCTCCGAGAACTTCGACTCGTTACCGGCCGATTGCGTCCGGGACTGACCGGTCCCGGCCTTGGAATCGTTGCTGGCCGCAGGAGTGGCGGATTTGTCGCCACTCCAGTTGACCACAGCCCATTGATCGTACGTCTCGACAACCGTGGCACCCAGGTCCTGCAGAGTCACCTTGAACTCGTCCTTGTCGAGATTTTTGGTCTCGACCACACGTTGGAGCACAAACCTGCGATTGGCTGCAATGTAGGCGAAGAACTTGCCGTTCCCCATCTGATCGTTCGCAGCGAGCAGCCGCAACAGGGCCGTCCGAGGCACCTCAGCGGACGACTTCGGCAACTCATCCAGCCACGCCATGACCCAGACGGTATTCCCGTCCTGGCTCAACACGGCTGACATCGACAACTCCCACTCTTCCTCGTTGAGAGCCGCCTTGAATCCGAAGTCGAAACGTTGTTCGTTCTGGTTCGGTTTCAGCCCCAGACTCGTGATCAACTGTTCGAGCTGTTCGTTCGTGATGCCGGTTTCGTCATCGGCAGCCGAGGCAGTAGTCGCGACGGTCGCGGTGACGGCGGCTCCGGCCAGGGCACAGTTCTTCATCATGTTGCGGCGAGAGATCAACATCGTCTGACACTCCTTTGTCTGACGGCATACACCGACCGCAAACGCTCGCGACGGTAGCCAATCACGTTGTTTCGAGACTCAGAATCAGCCGCCCCTGTCGGTCAGAACAAATGGTCCAAACAAATCTGTGACCACGTTTCAAACGCGTCGCGCTGTTGCACCAGTTCTGCGG
>JAGQPX010000123.1 GCA_020426505.1 Planctomycetaceae bacterium
GGCGCCGTCACCGGCCAGGCCTGCGACCCCAACAACCCCGACTGCGAAGCCTGCCAGTGAGTTTGAAGGAGGGTGGCATGGCGTCACGGCGCTAGCCGGGTCGCCATGCTGCCAGCGTGGTTCGCATGAACACTCCCCGAAAGTTCAAACGTTGCCAACGCTTCAACGATCAGGGACATGCCCACGCACTGACGTTCAGTTGTTTTCGCCAGCAGCAGTTTCTTGTCAAGGAACGTTCCTGCCAATGGTTGATCGAAGCCATCTCAGAAGCACGCGAGAAACACGAGTTTCACTTGTGGGCATACGTCATCATGCCGGAGCACGTTCATCTGCTGATCTGGCCAACAGTTCCAGACTACAGCATCAGTCGTATCCTCACATCGATCAAGCTGCCCGTGACTCGTCGCGCTTTGGCGTATGTCAGACAGTCAGCTCTCGATTTTCTGCCGAAGATGCACGACCTTCAGCCCAACGGAAAAGAAGCCTATCGCTTCTGGCAGCGAGGCGGCGGATACGACCGAAATATCACAGAGCCGACGACGGTGTGGTCGGAAATCGAGTACTTCCACGCCAACCCGGTCCGACGCAAACTCTGCGAACGTCCGGAGGACTGGAAGTACTCCAGCGCAGCGACCTATGCGGGGCAGAACGGTCCGATCACGATCGACATGCAATCACTCCCCAGAACAAAGGACGGATAGATCACAGACAACTCTACGCTCGGGGTGGCATGGCGTCACAGCAAAGCTGGGTCGCCATGTTCTCGGACAATAGCACAGAGAGCTCGGGTGGCACGGTGTCACAGCGCCAGCTGGGTCACCATGCTCTCGCAGTGCAATGTGTCCACAAGCGTCACCCACCACAGGTCACCAGCAATCAACGTCAACCCCAACATGCCGACCCGGCTAGCGCCGTGACGGCATGCCACCCACGCTGCAGATCAGCAGTCTTTAAAACATGGGTGGCATGCTCTCACGCCGACAGGCGGGTGAGCATGTGAAGCATCAACCACAACATGGCGACCCGACTCCGTCGTGACGCCATGCCACCCAAAACCAGGGCACCCGGCGGCTCTGCCGGCCGACACGAGCGAATCGACACCCACACACAATCAACGTCCGGCACAGCCGGACCTACACGGATGAATGGAGTTCCAATGAAAGTTCAACGGATTAGCGATGCAATCGACAGTATGAGTTTGATCTCTTTCCGATACGCAGGTCGGGAAAGAGTTGTCGAACCCCATGCTCTATGGCGTGATTCACAAGATAGATACCAGCTTGACGCGTGGCAGGTTGATGGCTTCAGCAAGTCCAGGTCTCAACCGCCTTGGAGAACCTACAATCTTGACTCGATTGGCACTGTTGACGTCTTAGATGAGGGATTTTCATCGCCTCGTGAAGACTACAACCCAGATGCAGACAAGTACCAACAAGCGCGTCGAAAACTCTAAGAACAACGTCTATACCGCAGGTCTAGCTGTGTCTGACGGAATGAGCGAAACGACACGCACACACAAATCGACGTCCGGCACAGCCGAACGTACATGGCTACACATCAGGCATTACGAAGCGATAGTTTTAGATTGGTGGAAGCAATGAAATGGGAACTCCCGAAACCGAAATACGAGAACTCGGCTGGTCGTTTGTTGACGATTCTGCAAGTAGGGAGAAATGGCAAGGCGTGCCTTCATGCAATTCCAAAATCACTTGGGGTGGAGCTTCCGCACGCAAACAGCAATGATGAATCTGCCCAAGTCGTGTATGAGTTCTTCTCTGAGGTGCACCGTCTTTACCATGAGTTCTTGAAGGACATGGAGGGTGTTGATGGACCAGAAAAGGATGTGCTGCTTAACGGATTGGCAGGCCTACCTAAGCATATGTCTCCACTTCAACTGAATGGGGCTTGTTCAGTTCTCTCTGAAGCGGAAGCATCTCTTCTAGAAGTGTGTGCAGCTAAACTTTCGACGGAAGAGACGTTGACTGAGGATGACATTGCTAGGATTCGCTCCTGCATTGACGAGTTACGGAGAGTGATCGACGAGTCAAGGATCTCGCGTACTCTTGAGAAAGCCCTTCTAGATCTCTGCCGCATCGCAGAGGATGCGATCTCGCGGTACGAGATTCGAGGTGCGAAAGGTGTTCGAGATGGACTGGTGAGCATGGTCGGTGAACTGATGCTGATCTATCGAGATCAAAACAAAGATTCGATCTCGGACGAGGTATGGTGGCAAAAGGCCGTGAATCTTGCCCATGTCCTTGATCTAGTTGTCACGCGCCTGTGTAAATACAAGTCCATCGGCGTGACAACCGTTAAGTTGCTCGGATGGACGTATGGATCTGATGAAGTTCCCAATGACAATGCAGCTTAATCGACGATCTTGAAAGTGACGTAGGTCAGGCTCTGCCTGACGAAGCAGGGTGACGGACAATCGGAATGGAAATCTGAATCTAAGAATCACGCACAAGAGCAATGTCAGGGAGAGCCTGACCTACACGAAATCAAATCAAACATCCCACCGCCGAACCGTCGGGCATGAGCTCGACTTCACCGAATGAAAGGACTCCCCTCATGTCGAATTCTCTCTCCGATACTCAACTCCTCAACGCAGGTGACACGATGGTTGTTTCCCCGGAAGCCGTTCCCGATTTGCATGATGGTCAGGTCGACACCGGCCGCATTGATGCGGATGCGAAGCGGCTCGTCAATTGTGCGCAGGTTGATGTCAACCAGTTGATGCCGATCAAGTACAAGTGGGCGTGGGAGCATTATCTCAACGGGTGTGCCAATCATTGGATGCCGACCGAGGTGCCGATGACCAAGGACATCGAGACGTGGCGCAGCGACAAGCTCACGCCGGACGAGCGGCTGGTCATCATGCGGAACCTCGGGTTCTTCAGCACGGCTGAGAGCCTGGTCGGGAACAACCTGGTGCTGGCTATCTTCAAGCATGTGACGAACGCGGAGTGCCGGCAGTACCTACTGCGGCAGGCGTTCGAGGAGGCGATTCACACGCATACGTTCCTGTATGTGGTCGAGTCGCTGGGCCTGTCCGAGGGGGAGGTCTTCAACATGTACCACGAGATCCCGGCCATCGCGGCCAAGGACAAGTTCGAGATGGACCTCACCACTGAGATCCTCGACGACAACTTTTCCACCGAGAGCTTCGCGGGGGCTCAGGCATTCCTCAAGAACCTCATCGGCTACTACATCATCATGGAGGGGATCTTCTTTTACAGTGGATTCGTGATGGTGCTGTCGTTCCATCGCCGCAACCTGATGACGGGCATCGGCGAGCAGTTCCAGTACATCCTGCGCGACGAGACGATCCACCTGAACTTCG
>JAGQPX010000124.1 GCA_020426505.1 Planctomycetaceae bacterium
ATGTCGTCTCACCTATTGGATGGACGTTGCCAGACTATCAAACAGCGTTCGTCGAAAGATTGCTTCTTCGACAACCGGCTGTGTTACCAAGCGGACGACGAGAAGTTCTTGTGTGCCCGGAGTGTGCCGACTTGGGTTGTGGTTGCGTATCTGCCGACGTGTCGTCCGATGGGGATTACTTCGTGTGGGACGAAATTGGATACGAGAACGATTACGACCCGGAGATGCTATTGGTCTTCCCAATGGGACGTTTCGTGATTCCAAAGGCTGAGTTGGTTCATCAACTTCGTGGGCATGTTTCTGAACTACAATGAGGTTGGATAACCTTCACAGAACCAGAACGACCGCAGAGGCTTCACGATCTGCTGAGGATATCGCCAGAGCTTGCCGGTGCGAGTTCTGAACCTGCGGCTGTTTAGGACTTTGGACGCATCACGCGTCATCGCCGCTCTCACCTGCATCCTCTTTCACGATCTTGATGTCCTTCGGCGACTTGAGCACGATCTGTGGTTTACCGCGGCGGAGTTCGATGCCGCCGGTGACTTCGATCTTCTTGCCGCGATAGTGTTTGCACGGGTCGTCGATGTCCTGATCGGCGAACTCCTTGAGTACCTTCTCGTAGAACACGACGGTGAAGTTGTCTTCGTGCATGTAGTCCTTGTGTGAGTTGAGAAAGCCGATGTCCCGGTCCCGCAGCAGTCGGCTGGCGTTGACCGTCATGGTGACGACGACATGTTCCCCCGCATGGGCAGCCGCGTTCTCTGCATCGATGCGTTTCAGGTCCTCTGCATCATCCGCCTGAACATTTGCGGCCAGCAGAGTGACCGCGAGCATTGTGATGATGAAGAATTGGGGGACACGCGCTGCCATCGTGGATCTCCAATCAGGGGTGAGGAACCGTGCATTGAGGGTTTGGTCCGAGGACGACCTCATGATGATCCTGAGCTGTGGTTGCCGTCAAGCAGGTGTGTGAAGGTTGCGTGAATCTTACGACTCGTCAACATGATCTCACTCGAAACGATGCTGGCCCGCTCGCTATTTCATTCGGATTTAACCTTCATGTCCGACGTTGAACAAACTTCCCGACGTCTGCCGGTCGCATGGTGGCGCATGATTGGACCGGGGATTCTGGTCGCCGCGACGGGAGTTGGAACCGGCGACCTGGCGACCGGTGCGCTGGTCGGGAGCACACTTGGTGTCGCAGTGCTTTGGGCGGTCGTGCTGGGGGCAGGGCTGAAGTTCGTGTTGAATGAAGGGCTGGCCCGCTGGCAATTGGCAACCGGCAGCACCGTATTGGAAGGGATCGTGCGGAATTACGGCCGCGTGGCTCAGGGGGTGTTTCTGGTCTACCTGTTGATGTGGACGTACTTCACGGCCGTTGCCCTGATGAGTGCATGCGGCATCGCGATGCACGCGATGTTGCCACTGGGGGAGGCCGCTCAAGACAAAGTCATCTATGGCCTCGCTCACAGTCTTCTCGCTGTCGTGCTTGTCGAAGCGGGGGGATACAAGCTCTTCGAGCGTGTGATGAGCGTTTGCGTCGGACTGATGTTCGTAACGGTCGTGGTGACAGCTGTCGCCGTGGCGCCGGAATGGGGAGACGTCCTGAGTGGTCTGACGGTGCCGCGCATTCCCGACCTGGAAAACGGGGGACTGCGGTGGACGGTTGCTCTCATCGGTGGAGTCGGCGGGACGCTGACGGTGTTGTGTTACGGCTACTGGATCCGGGAGGAAGGTCGCACCTCCCCGGAGGATTTGCGTGCCTGTCGCGTTGATCTGGCAGCCGGGTACTCGATGACTGCCTTGTTCGGGATTGCAATGGTGATCATCGGCAGCCGCATCTCGGTGGAGGGCAAATCGGCCGAGTTGCTCGTGCGATTGTCGACCGTGCTGGCCGAGGAACTCGGTACGGGATTACGGTGGTTATTCCTGATTGGCGCATGGGGGGCCATCTTCAGCAGTCTGCTCGGCGTGTGGCAGAGTGTGCCGTATCTCTTCGCTGACTTCCTGAGGTTGAGCAATCGCTCATCGGATACCGCTGAGCGGATCGACACGAAGAGCCTTCCGTATCGAGCGTACCTTTATGGCATGGCAACGTTGCCTGCGTTGGGCCTGTTCCGTTCGTTCGCGACGGTGCAAAAGGCATATGCCGTTTTCGGCGCGTTGTTTATTCCCCTGCTGGCTGTCGCGCTGCTGCTGCTCAACGGCTCCACTGCCCGTGTGGGCGAGGCACATCGCAACCGATGGCTGAGCACGGTGGGCCTGCTGCTCGCGATTGGACTCTTCATCGTTTATGGCTACTTCGAAATTCTTCAAAGTTTGAGCGGGTGAGGCTTTGTCCCACACTGAGAAGCGTCAGAACCGCATGAAGTGGGGTTCGCTTTCGGTTGTCACGACGGTGACGTAGAATCAAGTTCTGGCGTTCACGGGCCGATTGTTCGGTCCGTCTTTTGTTGGTGGGATAGGCCGAGGAATTGAACAGAGCATGTCAGAGCAACCAGTTAGAGTGGGAATCGTCGGTGCGGGAGCGAATACGCGGGCTCGCCACATTCCCGGATTTCGTGCGATTGACGGAGTCACGATCACGGGCGTTTGCAATCGGACTCCCGAGTCGACCAAACGTGTTGCCCGTGAGTTCCAGATTCCTCAACAGTATGCAGACTGGAAAGAACTGATTGCGGCGGACGATGTCGACGCGGTGATGATCGGCACATGGCCCAACATGCATTGCGAGATCACATGTGCAGCACTGGAGGCCGGGAAACATGTCCTCACCGAAGCTCGGATGGCCCGTAATCTCGACGAGGCAAAGCAGATGCTCGCGGCGTCCGAGGCTCATGCGGATCGCGTCGCACAGATCGTGCCCAGCCCCTACGGACTGACGTGCGGTCCGTTTGTGGAGCAACTTATTGGAGACATGTTCATTGGCGAGTTACGTGAATTGGTCGTGCTCGGAGCTGACGATGTCTTCTGGGATTACTCAATTCCTCTCCACTGGCGACAAGACAGGGAGATCAGTGGATTGAATGTGCTGGCGATGGGCATCCTGCATGAAACTGCGTTGCGATGGGCGCCGCCTCCGACACGTGTCTTTGCACAGTCGAAAACATTCGAGCCTCAACGCCCCAACTTGCAGACAAGCGAGTATTCCGACGTCACAGTTCCGGACAGCGTCCAGATCGTCACCGAGCTGAAAGGGGGCGGACGCGGGATGTATCACATGAGCGGTGTCGCCCTGTTTGGTCCCGGCAAGCAAATTCACCTTTACGGCAGCCGCGGGACGATCAAGGTCGAGTTCGAGCCGGAAGAACGAGTCTTCGTTGGACATAACGCCGACGCAACTTTGAAACCGGTTGAGATCCCCGAGGAACAGTGCGGTCGATGGCGCGTCGAGGAGGAGTTCATCGGCGCAATTCGCGGTCAGGAATCGGTCTCTTTGACGAGCTTTGCGGACGGAGTGCAGTACATGCAGTTTGTCGAAGGAGTGGCCCGGAGTTCGGAGCAGGGGGCACCCGTCAGCCTGCCCATTGCCTGATCATGCCAGAGGGAGCGGCTTGGTGTGAAAGCACCATTCGATCGCATCACATGAACATCGGGCTTCCGCTCATTGGAGTGACAGTCGCTGTGTGAGATCGTTCTGCAGCACATCGATTCGTTCTTCCAGACGGCGTTTGATGTCCTCAACTGAAGCGTCACCTGTCGGCTCGTAGGCGAAGTAGTAGAACTTGATCTTCGGTTCTGTTCCGGATGGACGGACGCCGATCGAGTTGCCTTCCAATGCAAGGTCGAAGAACAACAGGTTGTCTCTCGGTCCGTCGAGTGTTTCTGCCGAGCCATTCGAGTCATAACGTTTGTTGTGCAGATAGTCGCGTCGACAATTTACATCGATGCCTCCAATCTTGTCCGGGGGACTCTCGCGAAGAGTGTCCATGACACAATCGATTCTGGCCATGCCTTCGATTCCCGGCATACTCATCGCGATTGTGCGTTCGACGTGACAACCGTAGCGAGCGAAGAGGTCGTCCAGGTGTTGGTGCAGCGTGCGACCGGCAGCCTTCTGTTCAGCAGCAAGCTCGGCCATCAGCATGGCCGCGACGGCACCATCCTTGTCTCGGATATGAGTGCCGGCGAGGTATCCGTGGGCCTCCTCCGCTGCGAAGATGAATCCCTCCGGCCCCTCGGTGTCGATCACGTCCGCAATCCATTTGAAACCGGTCAGCACATCGCCGCAGGTGCGGACATCAAAAGCCTTCGCAATACGTCGCAGCATGTCGGTGGTGACAAGCGTCATGACAATGTAGTCAGACGGTGACAGCGATCCGCACTGTGCTCGTCGGCGAAGTACGAACTCCTCGAGCAGCACGGCGATCTGATTCCCTGTCAGCGTTTTGAACTCCCCGCGAGGCGTGAGTCGGGCAGCAACTCCCAGGCGGTCAGCATCTGGATCGCTGGCGAGGATCACATCAATCTCCGATCGCATCGACTCGACGATCGGAGCCTCGAACACCGCCGGGGATTCCGGATTGGCAATGTGGTCCGGGACGTTTGGGAAGTCGCCGTCCTGTGTCGCGTGCGGTGCGTAGACCTCGACCTTTGTGAATCCGTCCCGCTCTAGTGCCGGCAGGACATTGGTCATTCCGACGCCGTGAAGCGGGGAAAACAGGATTCCCAATTCGCGTGGGCCATCGAATCCGGTCTTGAGAACGGCGTCGACGTAGGCCTTGTCCATCTCTTTCTGACAAAGCCGGATCTGGCCGAGTGAGACCGCTTTGTCGAAGAGGACGCGGCGAATCTCCGTGACAGCGATGCTGCAGTGCATGACGCCATCCGCCTCGTAAGGCAGGATTTGCCCACCATGCTCCCAGAAGACCTTGACGGCGTTGTCGCTGGGAGGGTTGTGACTGGCCGAGATCATCACGCCACATTGACATTTCTGCTCACGCACGGTGAAAGCCAGTTCGGGCGTCGACCTTGGTCCGTCGAGGAACCAGACGTTCAGTCCGCCGGCTGCAAGAATCTCAGCCGTCAGTTCGGCAAACAGTCGTGAGTTACTCCGGGTGTCGTAAGCGACGGCACAACTCAGGTCAGCTCGCTCGCCATGTTCTGCGTGGAGAAAATCGACGAGCCCCTGAATCGTCTCACCAACGGTTCGCTCGTTGATGACGTTCGTTCCGATCGGGTACATCCGCCCGCGTCGACCTGCCGTGCCGAAGGGAAGGAACGTGTGGAAGACCTCGTTCAGTGTCTTCCAGTCATCTCGATCGATGTGCTCCAGCAACTCGGATTGGAAGTCCTCGTATTCCGGCTGTTGCAGCCAGCGACGAAGGTTCTGTCTCGTTGATTGATTAATCTCCCCAGCATCTGACGCGGCGTCAATTCGAGTCAGAGCAACTGCGATCCCGGAGTTCATCGACATGCAGAGTGTGTGGGTGAGGGAGTTTCGACGGTCCATCGACGAGACATTCTCGCCCCACCAGTGTACCGATCCCCCATCCGGCGATCATCCCATCACACAACGCGGAGCGTTCGATGGATGCGTGAACGAATCCAGCAAGACACTGGCAGGTGATTAGCGTACGAGGAATGTCCGTCAATGATGTTAACGGACTTTCGATCAAAGCTGGTTCGGGACCAGAAAATTGTTTTCGGGAACCAGAAAGCCGGCCTGGTTTCCGTCTCCAGGCGTTGATTGCTCGTTGAAATCCCCCTCTTCAATCGAATCGTCCGATCGCGGAGGGACAGGCAGCGTCTCCTGAGGCCTCTGCGGGACCGGTTGCAGGTCGTCGCCTGATTCGAGTCCTCCCGGAATCGGGAGTTGTGTGGGGTCCATCTGCCAGCCTTGGTCACTCCCAGCGAATGTCTGACAGTCTCCGCTGAGACATGTCCCGCCTTCGCCAAAGCCGTTGTCGATGACTTCGCCCTGGATGATTCCGGATCCGCAGCTGCCGCATCCGGACATCCCATCAAAGCACATGCCGTCACCGCAGAGTTCTCCCTGGTAGGACTCCACCGGGATGAGATAGGCGATGTAGGGGCCGGGGTTTGTTCCACCCATCATCATACCGCCGCAACCGCACGGATCACAACTCATACATGGATCACAGCAGTCAGTGTCGTATGAACAGCAGCTATCGCAACCGTCGCAGGCTCCACCGAGGTCACACATGCCTGAACCGTCACATCCGACATCAATGTAGGAATCACAGCCGATGTCGCCATGGCCCACTCCACCGCGCCCCCTGCGTCCGGCACGGTGACCGGGATATCGGTGTTGCCGGTTGGCCCGTCGAGCCTGCAGGTTCGCTCGCACATCGTGAACAAGGTTGCGTGCGTGTCCACCGGCGCCAGGTGCGTATGGCGAATAGCCGCCATCAACACAATCTGAGTAGGGAGAACCGTACCCACCTCCAACGGCCGGATTCGCTCCGTAGGCATAGCCCGGGGGGGGAGGGCAGAAGAACCACCCGTGACACCCTGTCAGTCCGGTCACCAACAGAAGTCCAAGCAGTCGAGTCAAACGTCCAGACCCATCCATGGGAACGTCTCCACATCCGAAAAATCAGGCGGCGGTGGTTGACCGCCGACCCCTTGGTTGAGGCGCAGTCGTTGCGCTCATCACTGGATATCGACGAATTCTACGTCAGACTTTACGGATTCGACCGGTTCTGACGACGTCGCAAATCAGAAAAATACGGCAAAATGACGGGGCAGGATGCAGGAAGCGAGCCGAGTCAATCATTCGAGAGCGCCGTGGTCACTCCAAAACATGACAGTCGTCCGATCCGCCATTTCCCGCCAATTCGACCGCAAGTCCTCAGCCCAATAGTTCTTGCATCAGACCTTGTCGCACGTAGAATTGAGCAGGATCGCCGTGAAGACTTCTGTTTCCAACGGATTTCGATCGCTCCGTATTCACGTGCTCTTGCCAGTTTTTGGGATTACTCCTGTCAGGCGGGCGAGGGAGCATTTGTTACTGCGGAGAAGTTTGTGGGACGATGCAGACTAGGAGTGTTCACATCGATACCGTCGCCAGTGCATGACGTTTGGAACTTGGCGTTTTGGCGAAGCGTCCATCACAAACGACTTTCAACCAATCTTGACGTCCAAGAGACTCACGGATCGGGACTCGCGGTCATACAGGCCTTGACCGTCTCCCAATTTAAGGGGAGATGGGGGCATCAATTCAACCAGATGTCTGAGTCGTCGACTCAGCGAATGATACCGACCGGGAACGAACCACTATGGCCAAAAAGTATCTCACCCTTGAAGAAGCCGCGAAACGTCTGTCGATCGAAAAGGACGTGCTGGTTCGTTTGCGCGAACAGGGCGAAGTGCGTGGATATGCTGACCGCGGCAACTGGAAATTCAAGGTCGAGGACATTGAAACACTGGTCCGGCAACGACAGGCCGACTCGGACCCTGAGACGCCGATTTTCATGCAGGACGACAGCGATGACTCGACTGCCTCGCCGGAGAGTAAGTTGGGGCTCGGCGGTGAGTCGGGAAGAATCTCGTTGGGAGACAGCGGACTGTTGTCCGGAATGGATGATGTCGACTCCGACATCGGACTTGGGGCGACTTCCGATAGCGATGTCCGACTCGTCACGGATTCCGGATTGTTCTCCGATGTCGACAGCAATCTCGGTCTCGGCACACAGGACGATTCCGACAGCGACATCCGACTGAGCGTCGACGATTCCGACAGTGACGTTAAACTGGTCGAAAGTGATCCGGGACTCCTCGTCGACGACAGTGACAGTGATGTCAAAATGGTCGAGGATGACAGCGACAGCGACGTGATGATGGTGCAGGGAGCGAGTGACAGCGATGTCAAAATCATCGGCACCTCGGATTCCGACAGCGACGTCATGCTCTCACCCGCAACCGAGCCCACGGACAGCGATGTCAAACTCGTCGGCGACGGCTCTGACAGCGATATCCGACTGGCTCCTGATCCCAACGAGGGGACAGAACGCGAACTGGACTTTGTGTCCTCTGAGGACGACAGCGATATCACTTTGGGGCTGGATGACGAGGAAGAGTCGTCGGACAGCGATATTCAACTCGTCGGCGGTGACGCGGGCAGCGATATTTCCCTGTCCGGTCCAATTGACCTGGGGAGCGACAGTGATGTTCGTCTCGTCGTCGAAGATGACATGGAAGGCAGCGACAGCGACGTGCAACTCGTCGATTCTTCCGGCATTGATGAGGCCGCATCAGATAGCGACATCGCGTTGGTTACATCGGACGACTCAGCGATCTCGCTCGACCTGGGAGGAGACAGCGACGACTCTGGCTCCGTCCTCTCGGATGAAAGCGGCATCGCGCTCTCCGGTGGAAGTTCGATGACGCTGGCCTCCGAAAGCGGAATCTCTCTCGAAGGCCCCACCGACAGTGGGATCTCACTCGACCTCGATGTCGAAGAAGGCATCACGCTTGCTGCGGACAGCGGAATCGCCCTCGACTCGTCGTCTGCCGACAGCGGAATCTCGCTGTCCGCAGAAGACAGCGGTATTTCCCTCTCCTCAGAAGATAGCGGAATCGCCCTGTCGCCGATCGACGATGACACCGCCGGTACGATGCCGATGATGGATGTCGTTCCCAGCGATGACGACGAAATGGAGACAAGCTTCGACATCCCGCCGATGGCGGGTGATGACGACGCGGAATTCGAATTCGATGACGCGATCGAGGATGACACGGGCGTGTTCGAACTCTCAGATGAGGATTCCGAAGAGCACACCGCCCTGTTGGACGCGGTCGATTCCGATTTCGATGACAGTAGTGAGTTCTCAGAGGAACTCGAATTCGACGATGACTTCGATGATGAATCGGTGGAAGACCTGGACGTCTTCGAGGATGACGAAGGAGACTTCGAGGAAGGCTTTACGTCCGGAACGAGTCAAGGCGACTTTGTCGCACCGGTGTCACGTGCTGTTGCCGTTCAGACCGACTGGGGAACAGGACCATTCGTCGGGCTCCTGATCTCGACCGGACTCATGGCGCTCGTCGGCGTCGTGATGTTCGATCTCGTCCGCTCGATGTGGATGTGGAACGAGCCGAATCCGTTGTCCAGCGCACTGTTGAGCGCTCTCGGAAGCCTCTACAAGTGAGTCGACTCACAAACTTGCACCATACGGTAGGCGTCACCTGACGACCAATTGCGTAGCTCACATCAGTTGATTGCGGACATGGACCGCGCGGTCGGGAAAGTCCGTGAACAAGCCGTCGACTTTCGCAGTCTTGTAACAGATCCGCAGAAGTTCCTCGAAGTCGTCGATCCAGTCCGGCATGTCGTCTGCGCGAAGTGTGTAGGGATGAACGACGAGTCCGTGTGCGTGAGCTGAGTCCACAAGTGGCGTCACGATCGGCTTACCCGACTCATCCGCACCGCTAGTGACGTGCGACATCTTGGGCCCGATGCCGTCGGCATACTCCGCGAATTGCTTCAACACGGTGTCGATGTAATCTCGGTCAAAGCCGTCGCCATTTTCACTCCATTTGACGTCCCAGGTCAGTTGGACCAAAGGCAGTTGGCAGTCGAGTTCCTCACGCAACCGGCGTGTCTCCTCGACGTCGAAGCACTGCACAAAACAGGGGTCCTGTTTCGTGCGATAACCGTTACTATGCAGGACATCTAACAGAATGCGGCTCAGGTCCTTCCCGTGCTCATGGTGCCAGGCCGGCTGCTTGATCTCCGGATAGATGCCGATGTTCTTTCCCGTGCTCGCATTGAGCCCCTGAATCATCTCAATCTCTTCAGCGAGGGTCGGGATTTCGAAACGGCTCTTCCCGGCGGGGAACCGCTTGGGAAACACGGGCTTCCCCGTCTCGTGGTCGAGTCGCTCCGTCACCCGCAAAGATTTTAACTCGTCCACCGTGAAATCGATCGCATAGAAGCGTCCGTCGTTGCGAGCCCGTTTGGGCATCACCGCTGCGACGTTCGTCACCGTATCGATATGAATGTCGTGCAGCACGACCGGCACTTCGTCCTTGGTGAGCACACAGTCCTGCTCCAGATAGTCGGCCCCCATCGCGTATGCCAATGCCTTCGCTTCCAGCGTATGCTCCGGCAGATACCCTGATGCCCCTCGGTGGGCGATCACAATCGGCTGCGTCATTCGTCCTCTCCATTGCCTGCGGCGATGTGACGGTGTAAACACGGTGACACTTGACGGTCACGTCGTATCGTCTGAACAACTCACGACCCTGACAAGTGTGATTCCGTGCGCTCATCACTTTTTCAGAATGTCATCCCGGCTGTCCGTCTCGTGACCTCGCTCACGCTTGTCTGTCTGATCACTCCCGCACTGTTGCGAGGACAGGAGACAGCGGATGGCAATCTGTACGACTGGACCCAAATGCCCCTGCTCCCGGACGAGCTGGGTGTCGCAGGTCCGTTTGTTGGTATTCACAACGATGCCTTGATCGTCGCAGGGGGTGCCAATTTCACGGACGGCGTCCCGTGGCACCCGACGCCCAACGGAGGCCAGTCATTCAAAAAATACCACGACACAATCTATCTTCTTCCGCGATTGGAAGACGGAACGTACGGTGATTGGATCACGGTTCAGCGTCGACTCCCTGAGACGCGAGCATACGGCGTCAGTCTCTCAACATCTCAGGGTTTGCTCTGCATCGGGGGCGAATCGGCACAGCAGGCCATCGATCAGGAAACGGGTGAGACGAGTTCCATAAAACATCTCACTGCAGACGCCTTCGTTCTGAGCTATCGTCGTGAGTCTGATGATTTGGTGGTTCATCAGGAATGGCCCGTGAGAATTGGGGAGTTAACGACGGGCCTCACGATCCCTGACCTGCCAGTTGCAGTGACCAACGCTTGCGGCGCAGTTGTTGGCGACTATGCCTACGTCGCTGGCGGCGACTCAGGAGAGGGGGGCAGTCATCACTTCTGGCGACTCTCTCTCCAGCCGAATGCAACCGACGAATGGCGATGGGAGCAACTCCCCGCATGGGACGGTCCGCCGCGTCAACTCGCGATCGGCATCGAACAAGCCGGGAGCTTTTTTTTGTTCAGCGGACGCAGTGTGCTTGAGAGTGAAGGTTACCGTCTGCACACCGATGCTTGGCGATTCGATCCGGCGGCGTATGAACGAGAGCTAAGGCGCGCGACTCCCAACTCGAATGGTGTGACCGTACTCCCCTCTTACGCAAATGGCTGGACGCGACTAGCCGACATCGCACCGGAAGGTTCTGAACCACTGTGTGTCATGGCTGGGACCGGAGCCAAAGCAGGGTTCGACTATGTCATGATCTATGGTGGTGCGCGAGGCGACATTCTCTGGAAGCATGAGGTTGAATACCCTGCACAAATCGCAGCCGCTGAGTCGGACGGCAACGAGGAACTGGCAGAGTGGCTCACTGAGCAAATACACGCGCTCTATGACAATCACCCCGGCTTCTCAAGCGAGATCCTCGCCTATCACATCACGACCGATACCTGGACGAAACGTGGTGAGATGCCAGTGACCGGTCCGGTCACGACGCCTGCTGTCCGCTGGGGGAATGATGTGGTCATTGCATCTGGTGAGCGCATCCCCGGAGTGCGCACGCGTGACGTCTGGCTGGCGACTCCTCACCTCGGCTCACACTCGTTCGGTGCCATCAACTGGATTGTCCTCGCGGCGTACCTCGCCACGCTTGTCGGCATCGGGTTCTACTTCTCACGGCGTGAGGCAAGCAGTGAAGACTTCTTCCTCGCTAGCGGACGCGTCCCCTGGTGGGCAGCCGGTTTGAGCATCTTTGCGACGATGCTCAGTGCCATCACGTATCTGTCGATTCCCGCTCGTACGTATGGCACGAACTGGACATGGCTGATCCTCAACATGGGCATCCCCCTGATCGCGATCATTGTGGCGTATCTCTACCTCCCATTCTTCCGGCGAGTTCGTGCGGCGAGTGCCTACGACTACCTCGAACAACGGTTTCACGTCAGCCTGCGGATCTTCGGCAGTCTCGCATTCATGCTGTTTCAACTGGGACGGATGGGCATCGTCGTGCTGTTGCCCGCACTCGCACTGGCTGCGGTGACCGGCATCAACGTGTATGTCTGCATCATCGTGATGGGCGTACTCAGCACCCTGTACACAGTCCTCGGTGGCATCGAAGCCGTCATCTGGACGGATGTCGTGCAGACGCTCGTGCTCATCGGCGGGGCCGTCGCTGCCCTCGCCATCATCGTGCTGAACATCGACGGCGGACTCTTCGGAGTGATTGAGATGGCATCAGGTGAAGGCAAGTTCGTTGTCGTGAACGAATTCCACTTCCACGATCTCGACTGGGCCAAAGACGGCATCCTCGTGATCCTGCTCGGAGCCATCTTCTCGAACCTGCTGCCCTACACCAGCGATCAAGCTGTTCTTCAGCGATACCTCACCGTGCCGAGTGAATGCGATGCTCGCAGGGCGATCCTTACGAATGGGTTCCTGGCTGTCCCGGCGTCCCTGCTATTCCTGTTCGTCGGCTCAGCACTGTGGACCTTCTACCGCAGCCACGCCACGTCGATGGTGCCCCTCGAAAAACCGGATCAGGTGTTTCCGTGGTTTATTGCCCAAGAGATGCCAGCTGGGCTCGCGGGCCTCGTAATTGCAGGCGTCTTCGCAGCGGCCATGTCGAGTCTCGACTCCAGCATGCACTCCATCGCGACCGCAGGCACGACCGACTTCTACGAGCGGTTCGGTCGACCGAAAACGAGTCAGGAGTCACTGCGAGTCGCCCGCATGCTGACAGTGCTGCTTGGTGTCGTCGGCACCGGCTCCGCGTTGCTCCTCGCCAACATGGAGATTCAATACCTCTGGGACCTCTTCCTCAAGATCGTAGGACTGTTTCTCGGCACACTCGGCGGACTGTTCACCCTCGGCATTTTCTCGTCCCGTGCGGGCACTCTGCATGCCTGGATGGGTGCGATCGCCAGCACCTCGCTCCTCGGTTGGTGTCAGTATGCGACGAACATGCATGGTCTGCTGAATGGAGGTGTCGCGGTCGGGGCCTGTGTGACCGTTGGGATCATTTCCAGTTGGATTATCCCCATCGGCAACAGTCGTGGCCTATCAATCCACGACAGCCGCAGCTGACAATGGGGCGAATGACCTCACGATCTCTCTCGCACTCCGCAGCCCGTCGACAGCCGCACTGACGATGCCGCCCGCGTACCCGGCCCCTTCACCCACCGGATACAGCCCGGCGATGCCGGGTGTTTCACGTGAAACAGTGTCCCTATCAATCCGCACGGGTGACGAGCCCCGCATTTCCGGACCGGTGAGCGTGGCATCCTTCATGAACTTCCCGTGCCATTTCTTGTCCATGATGGGCAACCCCTGTTCGATCGCACGCAACACGACCGGGGGCAACACCGCATGCAGGTCAGCTGCGACTGTCCCCCGTTGATAGGACGACGGCAACTCATTCGAGCCTGCGGTTGCGCGGCGGTTGAGGAAGTCATTCGCCCACTGAATGGGTGCCAGATAGTCTCGCCTCCCCAACTCGAACGCGATTCCCTCGAACTTGCGTTGCACCTCAACCCCTGCCAGTGGATGATCGCTGCCGAATTCGTGCGGTTGAAGCGTGATCATCAGCCCGCTGTTAGCGAACCGTGTGTCGTGACGAGAGTTACTCATGCCGTTTGAGCAGAACTGCTCTGGCTCGGAGATGCTGGGGATCACAATCCCCCCCGCACACATGCAGAACGTGTACAGGTCTCGCTGTCCCTTGGCGACGAGCGTGTAATCGGCTGCCCCCAGTTGTTCGAGGTACTCCTCTCGCCCGTACTTCCACGCATTTACCTGCTCCTGCGGCTGTTCGATTCGCAAGCCAAGCTGGAACGCCTTCGGCTGCATCGGCACGCCCAACTCGTGCAGCATGCGGTAGGTGTCGCGTGCTGAGTGGCCGATGCCCAGAATGACATGAGTAGTGGGAATGTGCCCACTCGACGTCAGCACACCTCGTACGCGTCCATCGACGACATCCAGTCCTTCCATGCGGCAGTCGAACTTGTACTCGCCTCCGACTGACTCGATCTTCCGCCGAAAGTTGCGACAGATCATCGGCAGCTTATTGCTCCCCAAATGAGGCCGGTGTTCGTACGTCAATGACTCCCGCCCGCCGCATTCGACGAACGACTTGAGAACCCAGTCAACATCCGGCCCGCTCATGCGACAGGTCAGTTTGCCGTCCGAAAAGCAGCCAGCTCCCCCTTCGCCGAAGAGATAATTGTTCTCGACATCATGCGGCCCGCCCCGATCAAACGCCCGCACGGCCGGCACTCGTTCCTTGACTGCCTTGCCTCGTTCGATGATCAGCGGCCGGTATCCACGCAGGGCCAGATAGTACCCCGCCAACAACCCCGCTGGCCCGGACCCCACGATCACCGGCCGCTCCTCAAGCGGCGACTCTCCGGACGGCGGGTCGTCAAACACTGCCGGCGAATAGGACTGCACGTCGCCATTGGACGTTTGCTGGACCCGCGTCTGCACTTCCGTGGGAAGGTCAACGGCGACCGAGTAGACAAACCGCAGATCCCGCCGCGACCGGGCATCAAGGCTCTTCTTGAGAATCCGCCACGAGCCGACATCGGCGTCGGTTACTCCCAACCGCCGCGCAATGGCCGGCACCAATTCCGTCTCAGGCTGCCCGACCGGCAACCGCAAATTGTTGATACGCATGCTCATCACGCCAGTTTAGCGACGCATCGCAGATGCGTCCTCACTTCAGAGAATCTGACACTCTGTGGATTCCGATGATCCAAATACGTTCAGTCTCGTTCATTCATATGAAGGACACTGGATCAAGGTGGTTGCAACAATGTCTGGCCATTCGCACGACGATCAATTGCCATGCTGGTATGAGCTAATCATGCCAATCGTCTTCTTTGTGAACGGTGCAATTCTTTACGGAGTGCTCTGGTTAATTGGGCACACTCTTGCACTGGTTTACATTCGGTTCGCAGAAGACGATTCAGATGCACCACTTGGGACTTGGCTAGCCATTCTTGCGGCACTGTTCCCCATCTTACTGGCCGTCATCTACATTTATGGCAACGCCAGAATCGCAGATTGGACATCAACAGTCGCGAAGGGTTCATTCATCTTGATCGGAGGCGCCTCTCTTGGAGCGATCACGAGCGTCGGGAAACAGAACCCCTGACACTTCATTCAGCCAAGGCAACCAATGATGAACGGCACAATCAGCGATGCAAATACAGTCGTGATCATGAACCAGCGATAGACGGGATGTTTGAGAACCGCTTTCATGTCCTACTCCCGCGTAATGAACTCATCCAGATTCATCACAATGCGTGATGTCGCGACCCATGCAGCCATCTCGCTCGTCGACGTGTCGGGAGGCAGAGTCTCACCAGCGAAGGATTCAGCCTCGTCAGCATGTTCGCCGTAGTATGAGCGTGCCTCGGACAGGAGGTCCAGCAGGCTGTTGAGTTCGTCGTTGGAGGGAGGACGGGCAACACACAGGCGGAACATGCGGTCGAGACGCTCGGCGTCGTTCGTGTTCACCTCCTCGATCACACGGAGAGCAAGAGCACGGGCAGCTGTCACGAACACGTCGTTGTTCAGTGTCGTCAGTGCCTGCAAGGGGGTGTTTGACGTGCGGCGTTCGACGCAGGTGACGTTGGCGTCCGGACAGTCGAAGGCGACGAGCGTCGGATGGGCGGCGGTCCGTTTGAAGAACGTGTACATCCCACGGCGGTAGATGTCGTCCTTGGGTGAGACGCCGTGAGGTTTGTCTTCACGGTCGTTCCAGACGCTGTTGCCCCATTTGAAGTTGTTGGCGTAGCTCAGTTCCGCGATCCCAGGCGGCAGCGGTGGGAACACACTCGGACCGCCGATGCGTCGTTCCAGCAGACCACTCGCTGCGAGGGTGAGGTCACGCACAATCTCCGCCTCGACCCGGAAGCGATTCTGCCGGGAGAGGAGCATGTTTGTCGGATCGACTTCCGCGAGTTCAGGGCGATGTGCCGATGACTGACGATAGGTGTGCGAAAGCACGATCGTCTTGATGAACTGCTTGCGACTCCAGCCGAGACGCATGAACTCGCTCGCCAGCCAGTCGAGCAACTCCGGATGCGTCGGTGCTTCGCCCCGGACACCGAAGTCGTTGACCGTCTTCACGAGACCGTGACCAAACAAGTGCGACCAGATGTGATTGACGGCCACACGAGCCGTCAATGGGTTGTCTTCTGCGACGAGCCACATGGCGAGGTCCAGTCGATCGCCCGACGAGGTCTCATCCCGCAAAGTGAAGTCCTGGAGGATCTCCAGTGTGGTCGGCTCGACAGGGCCGAGCGGCTGCAGGAAGTCGCCCCGCTTGAGGACGTGTGTCTGTCGCGGGTCCTGGGTGCGTTGCTTGATCACACGGACGGCCATCTCCGGATTGAAGGGAGCGGCCTTTTGGAACTTGTCAACTTGGGCGTGCAGGTCTCGGACCTGTGGATCGAGTGAGGCGAAGTACTCGAACAGTTGGTTCTTCTGTTCGTCGGTGCGTTCATCCGGGTTGACTGCAAGGTGCTTGCGGATGTTCTCCGGGTACCCAAGCAAGTCTGGATCGATGCCCGTCATGCCCGACAGGCGAAAGCGGCCAATCGTGTGAATCGAACGGTCGTATTGCTGAACGAGTCGGACCGTCAACGTTCTTGGACCAGCCTCATCGGTTGCGATGGGAGCAGCGAAGGCGAAGAGGGCTTCGTGGTCCTCACTCTGCTTCTCGCGGATGGCCCAGCCCTTTTTGCCGTCTGCTCGTGTAATTGCGTCGATGACGGGATAGCCGTCCTGTGAGTGATTGGCGCGGGCGGCGACGAACGAAAGCTTCTCGGGTTCAGCCTCTGTTCCCTCTGCGGGAGCGAGGCTGGCCTGAATCTCGCTGAGGACAAAGTTGCCATTGGGCGCACGTCCCGGACCTTTCAAAGGTAGCGACTCATCTGCCAGCACCTCCAGCTTAAGGCCCGTGATGGGCTGATCCACGGCGATGGTCAATTCGTAAACGTCCTTGTCCGGCAGTTCGCCACTCGCGAGGACCGATCCATCGTCCTGCTTGGTGAGCGTCGCCCCTTTCTCAGAGTTGACGCTCTTCACGTCCAGCGGCACGAACTCAATAGGCGTCGCGGCCGCGTCTGCGATGCGGGCCTGCTGGGCTGCTTCCCATTCCGGGTACGTGGGACGCAGTGCCTCCTTCGCTTCGACGAGAGGCTGGCGCTTCTCTGCCAGTTTGCGATCAAACTCGGCCTTGTCTTCGACGTATTGTTGGAGTGCCTGGTCGGACGAGGGAACGGTCGTATTAACCTCGTCGCCATTGTTGAAGAAGGCGAACAGTTGGTAGTACTCCCGCTGACTGATCTGGTCGTACTTGTGTGAGTGGCAACGGGCGCAGCCGACGGTGAGGCCCAGCCATGCGGTGCCGAGAGTTTCGACGCGGTCAAACACGGCTTCGACCCGCCATTGTTCCTGATCGGTGCCGCCTTCGGTGTTCGTCAGCGTTTGCCGATTGAAGGCAGTCGCGAGAAGTTGGTCCTGCGTCGGCTCAGTCAGCAGGTCGCCTGCGAGTTGCTGAATCGTAAACTGATCGAAAGGCATGTCATCATTGACGGCGTCGATGACCCAGTCGCGGTACTTCCAGGCGTTATAGCGCGGGTTGTCTTTCTCGTAACCGTCCGAGTCCGCATAACGGGCCATGTCGAGCCAGTGCCGTCCCCACCGCTCGCCAAAGTGAGGCGACCGCAACAGCTCATCGACCAGTTGCTCGTAGGCGTCCGGCGACTCATCATTTACAAACGCCTCGACCGCTTCCGGCTCTGGTGGCAGTCCCAACAGGTCGTAGTACAGCCGTTTGATGAGCGTGTAACGATCCGCGACTTCCGAAGGCTCGATCTCCTTCTCTTCCAATCGAGCAAGGACGAAGGAATCAATCGGGTTGACGACAAGGTCTGCATGTTCGACGTTCGGGGGATCAAGACGCTTGACCGGCTGGTAAGCCCAGTGGTCCGGTACTTCCTTCGGTCCGTCGACTCCGTCTGGCCAGATCGCACCTGCTTCGATCCAGGCTTTGAGCTTGGCGACCTCTTCTGCTGTCAGCGGCTCAGCATCGGGCGGCATGACTTTCTCAGGATCATCACTCGTCACCCTCTCGATTAACGGACTCCCGTCGACGTCGCCGGGAAGGATGACCTTGCCCGTGTCGCCCCCGGCGAGTGCTGGCTCCTTGCGATCAAGTCGCAGCCCTGCTTCACGCGTGTCCGAGCCGTGACACTCAAAGCAGCGAGTCTCAAGCAATGGACGAATGTCCCGCACGAAATCGAGAGCGTCTTCAGCGGGAGATGCTGCCGGATCGAATGACATTGCCCCCAGAGTGAGGAACGTCAGAAGCAACACTCGCAACCGGGAACAACGCATTGCAAAGCCTCAATGATGAGACAGGTGGGACATCAGGAGGGCGACCGTCGCCATCGGAGGCATTTCCTCCCAACCGCGGGCCACAGCCGTAAGACTCAGTCAATCAAACGAACCTGCACGTGTCAAGATTCGCCTTTTTCTCCGGGGTTTACGTCACTCCAGCCGCGGTGATCCAGAGACTTCTATGACTGATGGTCATCAGACGAAGAAATCAGGCATGAGTTCGCCGCCGGGGGTGACGGCATACTTGTCGAAGTCGGTGACGCCTTCTTCGCGAAGAAGGTCTTCGTCGACGAAGAAGTTGCCTGTGCAGTTCTTGCTGTCTCTGGTGAGGATCACATGAGCTGCGTCACCCATGATCTCCGGCTTACGGGAACGGCTGACCATCTCATCACCGCCGAGCAGGTTCTGGACAGCCGCGGTCGCGATTGTGGTGCGCGGCCACAAGGCGTTGAAAGCGACTCCCCGGTCTTTGAATTCAGTTGCCATTCCGAGCACGCATTCGCTCATGCCGAACTTGGCCATCGAGTAGGCGACGTGACCGGCGAACCATCGGGCCTCCATATTGAGCGGCGGGGAGAGGTTCAGCACGTGTGCATTGTCCGACTTGAGCAGATGCGGCAGGCACTTTTGCGAACAGAGATAAGTGCCTCGCACGTTGACAGAATGCATCAGGTCGTACCGCTTCATGGGCGTTTCCAGAGTACCTGCGAGGAAGATCGCACTGGCGTTGTTCACCAGAATGTCGATGCCGCCGAATGCATCGACGGTTTTTTCGACTGCTGCTTCGACCTGCTCCTCTTCACGAATGTCTGTCTGCACCGCGAGGCCTTTGCCGCCCGCTGCTTCAATCTCTTCAACGGCGGAGTGGATCGTGCCGGGGAGCTTGGGATGTGGCTCGGCGGTCTTCGCGATGATCGCAACATTCGCCCCATCCTGAGCCGCCCGCAGGGCAATCGCCTTACCGATCCCACGACTGCCGCCGGTGATGAAGAGTGTCTTGCCTTGCAGTGTGCGATCGCTCATTGTCATTTCCTGAATCGGAGTGAATGTCTGAGATTGGGTGGCACGCCCTGAACATCGGGAGGGGCGTGGAGATTGACGTGTAATGACGTTGGATCTGATAACCGTGCGCCACGCCCTTCCTCCCGTCAGGGCGTGCCACCCGGTTGGACTGATTGCGTTTCAAAACTCGCCTGAGTTGATGGCATCTATGCCGCGAGTGCCAAGGGCGGCGACGGTGTCATTCAAGTGGGCGAAGCGTTTGTCCTGTGTGTGACCTCGATGGTAACGGGCGTAAATCTGCTGAAGGATCACGGCCAGCTTGAACAAGCCAAAACTGTAGAAGTATTGAATCCGTGAGACGTCGAAGCCCGTGCGATCCGCATAGCGGTCGGCCAGTTCGCTACGGGTCAGACTGCCGGGGATGGTTGTGGGGCCGAAGTTAATCATTTCGCTGAGCGGCGGATCGCCCGCTTCGGTCCAGTAGGCGAGGGACGTGCCCAGATCGGACAGCGGGTCGCCGATGGTTGCCATCTCCCAGTCGAGCACTGCTTCAATGTGTGTGAGGTCATTCGGATCGAGAACGAGGTTGTCGTACTTGTAGTCGTTGTGAACAAGGACCGCGCCACCGTCTCCCGGCATGTGTTCGATCAGCCATGCACTCAGCTGTTCGACGTCAGCGTACTCGTCGGTCTTCGCCTTCTCATATCGCCTGGCCCATCCGGTGACCTGTCGTTCGACATATCCTTGTGGCTTGCCGATGTCAGCGAGACCCGCACTTTCGTAATCGAGCAGATGCAGATCGGCGAGGTTGTCGATGAATGACTCGCACAGATTGCGGGCCAACATCGGATCATCGGTCAATTCGTCTGGCGCATTGGACTGCCGCAGGATGACACCTTTTCGACGCTCCATCACATAGAAGTCGTCGCCAATGATGTCGTGATCCTGACAGAACAGCAGTGGCTTCGGTGCGGGGGGATAGACCTCGCACAACCGTGAGAGCACCCGGTACTCTCGACGCATGTCGTGGGCCGACTTCACCTGATTACCGAACGGCGGGCGACGCAGCACCAACTCCTGATCACCAAGTCGGATGAGGTACGTCAGGTTCGAGTATCCGCTCGGGAATTGCTCGACCGTCAGTCCGCCACTCGCGTCCGGCAACTCGGCGAGCAGGTACTGCTCCAGAGCGTTCGTGTCGAGCTCTTCGCCTTTGCGGATGGCTTTGGGCTGGTCGATCGAGATTGTCATAGTGTTAGCTTATGGCGAATGGCTGTTGGCTTATCGCTGACGGCCGAAGGCTTATCGCTTGGTCTCGACGCCGTATTGTTTGAGCATTTGGCGGGCGATGACGCCTTTGTGGACTTCGTCCGGTCCGTCGTAGATGCGTGAGGCGCGTTCATTCCGGTAGAAGAAGGCGAGGATCGTGTCGTCACTGATGCCCATTGCTCCATGAGCCTGGACCGCTTTGTCGATGACACTCAGCATGACGTCGGCGACGTAAAACTTGATGGCGGAGATCTCGACGCGGGCATCGCGACTGCCGACCTGATCGATCTTCCAACCGGCATGCAACACCATCAGGCGAGCCGCGTTGATTGCTGCACGACTCTCGGCGATCCAGTTCTGAATCGTCTGTTTCGTTCCGAGTGGGACACCGGGGGCCACTTCGCGAGAGGCGGCTCGTTGGCACATCAGATCGAGTGAACGCTCTGCGATGCCGATCCAACGCATGCAGTGATGGATGCGTCCCGGACCAAGACGCGACTGAGCGATCGCGAAGCCGGCGCCTTCATCACCGAGCAGGTTCGCGACCGGCACGCGGCAGTTCTCATACTTGACCTCGCAGTGCGAGTCCCAGTCACTTCCCCCGTGTCCCATGCAGGAGATGTTGCGAACGAGATTGAAGCCGGGCGTGTCGGCCGGAACGATGATCTGGCTCGCACGTCCATGCGGCGGTGCGTCCGGGTCGGTCACCGCCATCACGACGGCAAACGCAGCCCCATCGGCGGACGACGTGAACCACTTGTGGCCGTTGATGACGTATTCGTCCCCTTCGCGGACGGCGGTCGTGTTCATCCACACAGGATTCGAGCCGGGACGATCGGGCTCGGTCATGGAGAAGCAACTACGACTCTCTCCTGCGAGCAACGGCTTCAGCCACTTCTCTTTCTGTTCATCGCTGCCGTATTCGATCAGGATTTCCATGTTGCCCGCATCGGGTGCCTGGCATCCAAAGCAGAAGTGACCGTACGGACTGCGTGCCAGTTCTTCGCTGACCATCCCGTGTTCGAGGAACGAGAGTCCGACGCCGCCGTACTCTTTGGGGATTTGAGGCAACCACAGCCCCATCTCGCGAACCTTGTTCCGCTTTTCCTCGAAGACGGGGAGCAGCTCACGGAAGGACTTTTCACGGGCCATCTCCTCGATCGGATAGACCTCGGTCCGGACGAACTCTCGAATGCGGGCGAGCAGATCACGGGTCGAGTCGGGAATCGAAAAGTCCATGGGTCACCTGAGGGCGGAAGTTGCGAATTAGCGATAGGTCCATTCGCCCGGGTTGGGCAGATGTGGCAGTGCATTGAACCGGTCGAGTGTAAACCGGTCGCCGGAAAAGGCAAACTCGGTCAGCGAACAGTTCCAGACTCGCCAGCCGGTCGCGAGAGCGGTCAGGTCGTCACAACCGACGGCTCGCTGAAGGGCAACCGTAACCGGACCAACAGACGTGAACACTGCGATTGTGCTGCCGCGTGCGGCGGACCTCATGATCTCGGTGAGAGAGTCAATAACTCGCTGTCGAAACGCGATCCACGTCTCCACCTGTGCGGGAAAGTCGTCACCAGCGACCCATCTTTCAGCTGTCGCCTCAAACACTCGTTGAAACCGTCTCGCCCGTTCGTGATGTGTGCCTTCGGCTTGTGCTGCCTCCAGCAGCGGTCCAATCTCCGGATACCTCTCGACGATCGCCGGTCCATGATCGAGCATCAACCGGTCGACCTGGTGCTCATCCCACGCAGGCAGCGCCGTTGGTTCAGGCCACGCCAGATCGGCACGACGTACTGCCCTTCCCGCGAGTTCAGCGGTCCGTTGCTGTCGAATTCGCGGCCCGGTGTAGATGGCATCGAAGTTGAGCCCGATGGCTGCCCAGTATTCACCGAGTTTTAACGCTTGCGTTTCACCATGCGGACTGAGTACGTCATAATCATCAGAGAGGAAAGAGGCCTGACCATGTCGCACGATCACTAGTCTGCTCATTCGCACCGCCTCGATTTCCGATGTTGGTTGAGAAAGTCCAAATGAAATCTCAGCGTCAACGAATCCATCAACAGGCGAGTCGTCAGGAGTCAGTCATCCATCATTAGAAGATTGACAGTCTACCGTACGGTCGGTAACATGCAAGGGTGGGGTGACGTCGGCTGACGGATCGTGTAAATATGTCGTTCTGGTGTCACAAGTTGAGCTTCCAGTGGGAGAAGAGTCTTGGCCGTTCAAGCCACAAAACCGGATACGAAAAACGGCAACACGACCCCCGCCGAAGATCGCACCGCCGAGATCTGCCTTACCGCTGCGCAGGTGATCTGTGAAAAGGGCTACGACGCCACGAGCATGAATGACATTGCTGCGGCTGTCAAACTCACCAAAGCCGGTCTCTACTATTACACCTCCGGCAAACAGGATTTGCTGTATCGGATCATCGACTACGCGATGGGGCTGATCGAGGAGATCTCCCACGAATGCGAACAAATCAACGATCCTGAAGAGCGACTCAAACAGATCATTCATCGCCATGTGATTACCACCGTCGACGGTGGCGGATCAATCACGATTCTGGCGAATGAAATGAACGCGCTTTCTCCAGAGCAGCGGGAGGAGATTCGCGTCAGGAAGCGAAGCTTTCTCGCGCTCACGCGGGAGACTCTCTTCGAACTGCAGGAAGCCGGTCGTCTCAATGATCTGATCCCGGAGATTGCGGCGCTTAACATTTTTGCCACCATTCATGGAATCCCACGGTGGTACAACTCCGATGGCGATATGCCCTCGACGGACATCGCTGACCAGATTTCGCGGTTTCTCCTGAACGCCCTGCTCAAGTGTTGATCATTCCAGGTGTCCATTTTGGTCGGCCATCTCACCCACTCATATTGATCGCTGAAGGATGGAAGAAGTCGCGTGAAGATTCTCGTTTGTTTGAAGCAGATCCTTGACCCGGATATCCCGCCCCGCGACTTCGCCATCGACCGAGACAATCGTAGAGCCGCTAGGGGCTCTGCGAATCTCGTCACCAACATCTTCTGCGAAAACGCACTGGAGACGGCTCTTCAGTTGCGTGAGAAGGCCGAAGGGGAGATCACGGCATTAACGTTCGGTCCATCCAGTGCTGAGGACGTGTTGCGAAAGGCACTTGCTCTTAAGGCTGATCATGCCTGTCTGGTTGAGGACGAAGCAGGCGAGTATCGCAACTCCGCGACGACAGCACTGGTTCTTGCAGCGGCCATTCGGAAACTCGGCGAGTTCGACCTGATCATGGTCGGACGCGAAGCAGGCGACTGGGGCGCCGGTCAAACAGGTGGACTGCTCGCGGAGCAACTCGGACTGCCAAGCGTCTCCTTTGTCGACTCCATCGAAGCCACCGCCGATGGCGTCACACTTAGACGACAAACCGAACTCGGCTGGGAAAAAGTCGAAGCGACGACACCTCTCGTGGTGACCATCACCAACAACGACGAGAACGTCCCCCGCATCCCCAAGACCCGCGACATCATGATGTCGGCCCGCAAGCCGGTGACGAATTGGAAGCTCTCCGACATCGACGTCACCTGCGATGACATCACAGCGGCCGGGACTGCACTGGAAGTCGTTGATCTGGCCATTCCGGAGAAAACGACCGAGTGCGAGTTCATTGAGGGGGACTCCATTGACGAAAAGATCGACGCTTTCGCCAAGCGGTTGGCGTCGATCGTGCAAAGTGCCTGACGATCCACGACGCCAACCGGCATCACCACCGCGAATCAGTGAACAACTCACGACCGCGACATCGTGAATAAGTAAACTTCAGGGAGCTCTGAATCTGAGATCTCAAATCTCAGATTTGACTACTGAAGACTGAAAACCAAAGCCTCGAATCACAGTCGTCGAACACGATCCAAAACATCAGCGTGACATCTCACTGAGGACATCTGTGAAGAACATCATCGTCTGCCTCATGCCCGGGGCCACATTTGACAAGCCGACCGCTGGACTGCTCGCTGCTGCACGTGGTCTTCAGCCACAACTGACGATTATCGTGCCGGGAATCGTCAGTGACGACACGACCGCAGCGTTGGCCGGTCAGGCGGACAATGTCATCTGTGCGTCGGATGACGGTCTCGATGAGTATCAACCCGAAATCGTCCTCGGCGTGTTGCAATCAGTTTGTTCGGATCTGAATCCCGACATCGTGCTGCTCTCGAATGACACTTACAGTCAGGAGATCGCACCGCGACTGGCTGGGCGGCTGGGCGGAGTCTCCGCCGGTGATGCTCAATCTCTCTCACTGGACGGTGACAACTTGCGAATTACCCGTTCGGTCTACGGTGGCAAGGCAATCGCAACCGTCGAGCTGCGAGCGACTCCCGCCGTCGTCTGGGTCCGTGCGCATTCATTTGCGGGATTGGACGCAAAGGACGCGCCGGGGACAATCGAACAGCGATCCATCACTGTTGAAGGGGATGCTGCCAAGCATCTCGGTGCGACCAACATCGTCGAACGTCACGCAGAATCAAGCGGCGAAGTACGTCTGGAGGACGCTGCGGTCATCGTCTCCGGCGGACGCGGGCTCGGCGGGCCGGAACCGTTCGAGCAACTCAAGGATTTGGCGGACGCGATGAAGGCCCAGCAGGCTGCCTCACGGGCTGCCTGCGATGCCGGTTGGGTCCCACCGCATTGGCAAGTGGGTCAGACCGGCAAGAAGGTCGCTCCAGAGTTGTACGTCGCAATCGCGATCTCCGGTGCCAGTCAGCACCTCATGGGGATTGCAGATGCGAAGGTGATCACCGCGATTAACACGGATGCAGATGCCCCCATCTTCAAGCACTGCCAGTTCGGCCTCGTGGAAGACTACAAAGCCGTCGTCGGTCCGCTCACTGAGAAGCTGAAGACGCTCCTTTCATGATGTTGCTCGCTGCCCTCAATCCGGCAGAGGCGACTCGGGAGGTGATGTGGAACATCAGCCACTCGTGGGTGATGTATATGCTGCTGGTCCCGACGATGATCATCGCAGGCCGGGGTGTGTACCGTCAGGTGCAGAAGTGGCGGGCAGGGCAACCGGCAGCACGATTCGATCGACCAGCCGAGCGGATCAAGCGTGTCGTCAAACATGTGCTGTTACAGCAGGCCACACTCCGCGACCGCTTTGCAGGCGTGTATCACTTCCTGCTGTTCTGGGGGATGATCACGCTGACGATCGCGACCACGGTCGTGCTGATTCATCATGATTTCAGCATCGACATCATGCGCGGGCGGTTCTACCTGTACTTCCAGTCGCTGTTTGTCGATGTGCTCGGCGTGCTGGCGATGACCGGCGTGGCCATGCTCGCTGTGCGACGATGGATTGTCCGGCCGAAGAAGCTCGTGTACACCGATGAGTCAACATGGCTGCTCGTGTTGCTGTTCGCGATCCTCGGCACCGGGTTTCTACTCGAAGGCTGGCGGATCGCGGCGACGAACGACCCGTGGGGCAACTGGTCTCCCGCCGGGATTGTGATCTCGAAAGCGTCACTCGCAGTTGCCAGTGTCGAAACGCTGACGACGCTGCACTGGTTGGTGTGGTGGTTTCACATGGCACTCGTCTTCGGGCTGATTGCTTGGGCACCGTATACCAAACTCCTGCACGTATTGACGGCACCGCTGAACATCTACACCGCCAATCTCGATGCCGGCGGGGGGACGCTCAAACAAATCGACTTCGAGTCGGCCCAGTCGTTCGGCATCAACAGCCTGGAGCAGTTCACCTGGAAAGACCTGCTCGATCTCGACGCGTGCACCGAATGCGGTCGCTGCACGAGTGTCTGTCCGGCGAACACGGTCGGCAAACAACTCTCACCTCGGGACATCATCCTTGATCTGCAGAGTCTGCTCGACCGCAACGATCTTGCCTCGCGCAACAGCAAAAGTGACGGAGAGCAACCGGATGAATACAAGCCTGCGTTTCCGGTCATCGGCCAGACGGACAATTTGTCCTCGGATGCTCTGTTTGAGTGCACCACCTGTGCGGCGTGCGTTGAGATCTGTCCCGTGTCAATCGAGCAGCTTCCCAAGATCGTCGACATGCGGCGGTTCCAAGTGATGGAGCGGGCCGAGTTCCCGCAGCAGATGCAGGATGCGATCAGCTCACTCGAAGGGCGAGGCCATCCCTTCAAGGGCACGCAGCTGTCTCGGATGGATTGGGCCGAGGGAATGGACGTACCCACGATCGAGGACGTCGACGCTCCCGAAGTCCTGCTATGGGTCGGTTGTGGAGGGGCACTCGTTGACCGGAATCAGAGGTCCACACGGGCACTAGCCAATCTGCTGAAGCAGGCGGGCGTGAATTTTGCCATTCTCGGTCGTGAGGAGACCTGCACGGGCGACCCCGCACGGCGGATCGGCAACGAGTTCCTGTTCGAGACGCTGGCGACTCAGAACATCGAGACGCTCAAGACGCACAATATCAAGAGCGTGTTGACGTCCTGTCCACACTGCTTCAACACGTTCCGTAACGAATACCCCAAACTGGGCGGCGACTTCGAGGTGCTGCATCACACGACGTACCTCGCGAAGCTCATCGGCGAAGGGCGATTGACGCTCGATGCAAAGGCCGCTGAGAGAATCGCCTTCCACGACCCCTGTTACCTTGGCCGACACAACGGCATCACTGATGCGCCTCGCAAGATTCTCAAACAGCTGACAGGCTCCGCCCCGGCCGAGATGGAGAAACACGGTCGGCAGAGCTTCTGTTGCGGCGGCGGAGGCGGCCTCAGCTTCGTCGACGAACCTCCGGACAAACGCGTGAATCAGGAGCGAGCCCGGCAGGCTCTCGACACAAACGCAGAAACACTCGCCGTCGGCTGCCCCTTCTGCACGACCATGATGGAAGACGGCATCAACGCCGTCAAAGGCGACCGTGAAATGGTCGTGAAGGACATCGCCGAAGTGATGTGGGAAACGGTGTCGCGTGAATGACGAACTCGAAATCAGAATGACGAGGGAAGCACGAATGTCGCAGCGCTGGAAAAGAGAAACTCCGTAACCCGTCCCCAATGTACTCAAGCGATTCGGACGTCGGTATTCGGATTTCCTTCGACATTCCGATTTCGACATTCGAGTTCAATACCCAAGACATATCGATTCAATAGAACCAGTGAGACGCACCAATGGATCTCAATCTCAATGCTGAAGAACAGGCGTTCCGCGATGACCTGCGGGCGTGGCTGAAGGACAATCTGCCCGAGCATCGGGCGGTCGACCATGAGTCGGAGGAATATTGGCAGCACCTTCGTGACTGGCAGCGGACGCTGTTCGAGGGGGGCTGGGCCGGTCTCTCGTGGCCGACGGAGTATGGCGGGAAGGGGGTCACGCCCCTCAAACAGTCAATCTATTTGCAGGAGACTGTCGCAGCCGGGGCACCGGAGCACCTGGGGGTCATCGGCGAAGGGCTCGTCGGGCCGACGATCATTGTCGCAGGCACGGACGAGCAGAAGACGGAGTTCCTGCCGAAGATTCTCAATGGCGATCACATCTGGTGTCAGGGTTTCTCAGAGCCAAACGCCGGCAGCGACGTCGCCTCGCTGGCCACCAAAGCTGTCCGGGACGGGGATGACTGGGTGGTGAACGGTCAAAAAATTTGGACGAGCTTTGCCCAGGGAGCCAACTGGTGTCTGCTCCTCGTGCGAACCGACATGGAGGCGCCGAAACATAAGGGCATCACGGCTCTGCTGGTCGACATGAACTCGCCTGGCATCTCGATCCGGCCTCTCAAACAGATGTCGGGTCAATCCGGCTTCAACGAGCTGTTCATGACCGACTTGCGGGTGCCGGTAAAGAACCAACTCGGACCGACAAATCAGGGCTGGCGGATCGCCATCACTGCCCTGATGAACGAGCGCGCCAATCTTGGTGCGAGCATGTATCCGTTCTTCGACGATGCGGTGACCTCGCTGATCGAACTGGCGAAGACCCGCAAGCGGAACGGCAAGTTGCTCGCAGAATGTCCGATCAAACGGCAGAAGATCGCACAGGCGATTGCCGACCTGGAAATCTACCGACTTGACTCGGCTCGGGCACTCAGTCGGTTGGAGAGAGACTCAACGCCCGGTCCGGAGGGGTCGATGCTCAAGATTTTCTGGAGCGAAATGTACCAACGGCTGGCCCAGTCGGCGATGGAGATTCTCGGCGACGTCTCCCAACTGGAGGGCTTCGACGACGGGGCGTGGGTCTATCGTTACCTGCGGTCCAAGGGTGCAACGATCGAAGGCGGCACCAGCGAGATCCAACGCTGCATCCTCGCGGAGCGCGTGTTGGGCCTGCCGAAGAGTTATTGAGACTGAGAACAAAGGTAGCTGAACTCGCCAGAGTTCGGATCGGTGAAACACGAGGAGACTGGATTCTGGCGAATTCAGCGACGAGAAACAGGTGCAAAGGAGCAAGATGGACTACGAACTTTCCAAACCACAGAAGATGTTGCAGCAGTCGGTTCGCGAATTCTGCGGACGACAATGCACGGCAGACCATGTGCGTGAGATCATGGAGACCGAGACGGCTCATCATGCGGAACTGTGGCAAGGTGTCGCTGATCAGGGGTGGATTGGGCTGCATCTGCCAGAGGAGCATGGTGGTCTCGGGTTGGGCCTCGTCGATCTGGCGGTCGTGTTCGAGGAGGTCGGCCGCGCCTGTTTGCCCGGCCCGTTCCTGTCGAGTACCTGGGCGGCAACTCTGATCTCGAAGACGGGACATGCGGCTTCGGTCAGTTCGATCCTGCCCGAGCTGTGTGAGGGATCGAAGATCGGTACGGTCGCCTGCTTTGAGGAAGAGGCCGGCTGGGTCAGCGGTCAGTATGACGCCGTCAAGGCGGAGGTGTCGGGAGATGGACTCACGCTCTCAGGCAAGAAACAACTAGTCGCCGATGCGGCTGTGGCGGATGTGTTTGTCGTCGCTGCGCGTGGAGAACAGGGGCTGACGCTGGTATTGGTTGAGAGTTCCGCTAACGGGATCAACATCACGCCGACCGAAGGACTCGATGCGACTCGCAAATTGTACGAGGTCACATTCGACATCGTGAACGTTTCCGCTGACAACGTTATGTCCACCGGAGCGGATGCCGAGCGCGCACTCAAGGAAAGTCAGCAGGTGGGAATGGTCGCAGTTTGTGCAGAGTTGGTCGGCTCGATGCAGTGGATGCTGGAGGAGTCTGTCGAGTATGCGAAGACTCGCAAGCAATTCGACAAGATCATTGGCTCGTTTCAGGCCATTCAACACAAGTGCGCGGACATCCTGCTGACAACGGAGAGCAGTCGATCGGCCATGTTGTACGCGGCCTGGGCCTTGTCAGAAGGGACGGACGATGCGGAGCGAGCGGTCTCGATCGCCAAGCTGTTCTGTTCGGATGCGGGACAAAAGGTGGGGGGATTGGCCATTCAGGTGCACGGGGGCATTGGCTTCACCTGGGAGCACGATCTGCATCTGTTCTACAAGCGGAATAAATCGAACGAGTTTCTGTTCGGCGATGCGACTTTCCATCGGGAACTGGTCGCCCGATTGGCGCTCGATGCCGCGTAACGAGGGTATGATTTCACTCAAGAGTGAGACACGAAATGGAGCTTCGAGACAAAGTCATCGTGGTGACAGGAGCCGCACGGGGGATCGGACTTGGATTGTGCAAGCGGTTCGCTCAGGAGTCCCCGCAGGCGATCGTGATGTCCGATCTCGAATGCTCAAGCATCGTTGCAGCGGCGGAGTCGGTCGGTGGGGAAGCGGTGACGTGCGACGTCTCGCTTGAAGAGCAGGTTCAGCGACTCGTTAACGACACACTCGACAAACACGGCCGGATCGATCTGTTCTGCGCGAACGCCGGTATCGTACTGTCGGGCGGCGTGCACGCCTCGAACGACGAATGGCAGCGAGTCATGGATGTGAACTTCACGTCGCATCTGTACTCAACACGAGCCGTTCTGCCCTCGATGCTTGAACGTGGGGAAGGGTGTCTGATGCACACGGCCTCGGCAGCCGGTCTGTTGACTTCAATCGGCTCAGCCTCGTATGCCGTCTCCAAGCACGCAGCGGTCGCCTTCGCGGAGTGGGTGTCCATCACGTACGGCAACCGTGGGATTCAGGTCGCGTGCCTTTGTCCACAAGGGGTCGACACCGACATGATCAAAGGGGGCGATCCGCTTTCACAGTTCCTGCAGCAGCAAGCGCTAAGCACCGAGCAGGTCGCAGAGGACGTCGTCACTGCACTGCGTGAGAAGCGCTTCCTGATCCTCCCGCATGGAGAGGTCAGCCGCTTCCTTCAGAATCGCGCCTCCGATCATGAGCGCTGGCTGAAGGGGATGCGGAAGATCAATCGTGAGTTGCTGGGAGGTCACGACAGCATTGGAGACGTTGAGCCGTAGCACGGCTACGAAGCTTGATGGAGTTTCTGGTCCGTCGCCTGTCACATGTTTCGCGACGAATCGCTGCGTCAAATGCGTCGTCGACCGGTGTGCAGTCGAACGGTACGGGGATGGTCGGCGTCCGGGCGGAAGTTCGTGTTGCGGGGACGCAGGAAGTGGATCTTGCCCAGAAACCATGCTGAGATGAGTCCGACAGCGAAGCCGCCAATATGAGCCCACCACGCAACGCCGGTCGCTTCTGCTGCGGTCGCGGACATCGTTCCCTGGAAGAACTGGATGGCAAACCAGATCCCCAGAAACAGCGGAGCCGGTAACACAATGATTTGCCAGATGATGAACAGCGGCAGCAGCGTGACGACTCTGGCATGAGGGTACGAGACGAAGTAGGCCCCCATGACCCCGGCGATCGCACCGCTGGCACCGATCGTTGGCACGGGTGAACCGGGGCCAGTCGCATAGTGAGCCAAGCTCGCGGCGGCTCCGCAGACGACGTAGAAGATCAGATAGCCAACGTGTCCGAATCGGTCCTCCACATTGTCGCCGAAGATGTGCAGGAACCACATGTTTCCCAGGAAATGCATCCATCCGCCGTGAAGAAAGATGCACGTCACCATCGTGAGCACAGCCGGCACAGGAGACGCGGCGGCGGGACGGGAAATCACCACGTCCTGTGGCCCCTGGGGAGTCATTTGCCGTTCGATGGCAACGTCGATGGTCACCGGCTCGTCGGGGTTCGAGACGCGCGCGGGGATCATCCCGAACCTCTCGACGAGCGACGGTTCCTCCGGAGAGATTGCGAGTTGAGCGAGGAACACGATCGCGCACAAGGCGATGATCGAGTAGTTCACGAACGGGATTGTGCGTGAGGCGATGTTGTCGTGCAGCGGAATCATGCTGCAAGATTATCGCGATGGGGTGGATCGCGAAACCGACAACGTCTCGTGAGCGAGTCGATCGAGACGTGGCTCTGCCGTCCAACGTTTCGAGTGGCTGTGTCCGTCGATCTCAACCGTCACGTGTGAGTCGCCGTTCGGTCGTTGTTCGGTTTCGAAGGTCCCGCCATTGGCAAGACTGACGAGCAGGAGATCGAGTTCATGACGTTCGAGGTCGGAGGTCGCCACCTGTCGTTGGACTCCGTCGTCATCCGGAAGTTCCACGATCGCATGAGCCAGTTCGACGTCGCCGTTCGGGTGAGGGTATTCAATGGTCAGACGCGCCGGTTGTTCGTCGGGTTTGGATCGAGTCTGAGATGCCTGGCGACTGGCGATCGCCGCCTTGAGCGGATGGCTCTTGACGTAATCAAGTTCAATGTCGGATTCGTCGGCCGAATCCACCCGTGACGTCGACACTTCGTAAACGACTTTCGCCTGCTCGTAGCTGGGGGCTCCGTCGGAACGAAGTCCCACGACGTGCGTCGAATGACACCCGAATGCCGCAAGCACCATCAACACGAGTGCGAAGCGGCCGACTGCGCTGCGGCGCGAGGAGAGACCGCCTACAGGTACTCCTCGCGAATCGGGTGAAAGATATCCAACGCCTCGCATCCGTCCTCCAGCGCAATGACTCGATGCTCGACATTGCCGGGGATGACATACATCCTTCCCGGCGTGAGCACCTGCTCTTTTTCGCCCACAATGAAGCGGGCACTCCCCTTGATGACCATCCCCACCTGTTCGTGCGGGTGCGAATGGAGTTCGACTTCCGCGTTCGGCTCCAGCTCAACGTAGCTGAGCATCATTTCGTTGCCAGCGGCCGTTGAAACGGTCACTCCCGGAAAGATCGTGTGCATTGAGCAGTCAGATTTATCGACAAACAGGGGTGAGGACATCGGGGCTCCTTCTGGATCGGACGCAGGGAACATCTGGATTGTACAGCAAACGACGGGCCGCAGCGGTCGTGAGAGGTGTGAGGGTCAGGCAATCTTTCGGCGGTGCAACGATCGCAACGGTACGACGACCACTTGGCGATCCCTGACGCCTGCAAGGGAGACTCGGCAGAATCCGCTGGTTTCTCGGCTGAAGTTCGGAACTTTTCGTTGTTCAGGCCTTTCGGTGAACGATAACATACACAGCTGTGAACAACGGACGCCCTCTGTGCAACCTGCGCATGAGTGTCGTCTTGCGACGGACGACGTCGACTCCACCACTCGATCAAACACGGCTCGTCCGGCTTCAGGTGCCACGAAAGGATCAATGATGACCTCTTGGTTTGGAACACGTCCGGCTGCACATGGAACGTTGGTGCTTGCCGTCACTCTGATGGGATTCCTGTGTTCGACCGGTGATGCTGCCAAGCCGAAAAGCGTCATCAAGAACCCGCAATACGATCCGAACGCGAAGCATATCGAGCTCTTCGACGGTATCGAGAGCGATGCGCTGTCCGCGAAGATGATTCCCAAGAATGCCCTGGGTGGTAATCTGCTCATCGAGAACAAAACGGATCAACCGTTGACCGTCGAAATGCCCGATTCGATCGTCGGGGTTCACGTCCTGGGGCAATTCGGAAACTCCGGAGGCGGTGGAGGCTTCGGCGGTAATGGTGGCAGTGGTGGCGGTGGGCAGTCGACCGGCGGGGGGACCGGTGGCGGCGGTGGTGGCTTCAGCGGCGGAGGCGGAGGCAACGACGGGGGCGGGTTCTTCTCCATTCCGCCAGAGAGAACCATTCGTGTGCCGTATCAGTCCGTCTGCCTGGAACACGGGAAACCGGATCCGCGGCCCAAGATGAATTATCAATTGGTCAGGACGGAAGAATTCACACAGGACCCGGTGCTTCAGGAATTACTCAAGCTTGTCGCCCAACAGAAAATCCACCCGGACATTGCTCAGGCAGCTGCATGGCACCTCGCGGACAACATGTCCTGGGAAGAACTCGCTCAGTTGAAGCACGACCGACTCGGGGTTCCCGACACCGCAACGTTTTCCTATGAGCAACTCCGGGTCGCCCAGAGTGTCGTCTCAACAGCCACTCGTTTGGCCAAAGAGCGTGAACAGAAGCCTGAAGGCGACGCTCCGGTTCGTTCACGGGTTTCGCGAGTTCGCTCAGTCCAATAACGATCAAGCGGTTGATGACAGTTCACATCGAGGGCGTCCCCTTTTTCGGGACGCCCTTTTTTCATGAGATCGAGGCAGTTCGCTACTCTGTCCATGACGGCATGCCCTAAACTCTACGGCGTTCGACGATCGCAGGAGCAAACGATGTGGATTCCCAAGTGGCAGCGAGATCGTGATCGGGGTGTGCTTTCGCCCGTCCCGACGCAGGTGGTTTCCAATGAGGAATTTATTCCCAGACCCCAGAGTGAGAGTCAGAAGCAGGTCGAGGAGTTGATCGGGGTGCTGTCCGATCATCGTGCGAAGAATCTGGGGATGGACCGCCGCAGCTTCTTGGCGAGCTCGATGGGCATGGCGACAGCCTTCTTCGCTGCCAACAAGGTCTACGGCAACTACTGGGATGTCGACGAGGACGAGACGCTCGATGCGGCAGCCGGGGCGGAGAAGTGGCCGAAGGGGGAATACTTCATCTTCGATGTGCAGTCGCACTTCACGAATGGAGCTGCTCTCGGGTTTCGCAATATCGAGTTCATGCAGAACATGGGCTTCAACCTCAACGAAGACTCCAACGCTTATGCGTTCCCGAACTTCGTGAAGGAGATGTTCTTCGACAGCGAGACCAGCATGGTCTGTATCTCCGGCGTGCCGGGCAAGGAAGAGCAACGGGCGAAGGACGGCCGCGTGCTCGAAGGAGCCGAGCGGACGCCCGGGCTGATGGGGAAGGTCCTCCCCAGTTGGGTCATGTCCGCCCGCAAGAATGAGATCAACGAACTGGCCAAGTGTCAGCGGGCACTTTGTCAGGGGAACTGTGCCCCTAACCACTATTGGGACCGACCGAGCAATGGTCAGGACAAGTCGGCCCTGTTCGAGCAGATGGAGCGTGAAGTCAAGAACTACGGCATCGATTCGTGGAAGTGGTACTGCCACACGGATCCGGCTCGCTCGGGCAATGGGTTCAAACTCGATGACGAGCAACTGACATATCCGTTCTACGAGAAGTCGAAAGAGCTGGGGATGAAGATCTTCAGCATCCACAAAGGCTTTGCTTCTCAATCTCGCACGCTGGGACACCTCGCGAATCCTGCGGACGTTGAGAAGGCGGCGATCGATCATCCAGACCTGACGTTCATCATCTATCACTCAGCCCTCAAGCATGGTCCGAACGAGCCGCAGTTCTCAGCCGACGGCTACTTCGATCCGACGACGGGCGACTTCGCATGGCATGACGTACTGATGAAGCTCAAGCAGCGCAATCCGGACATGAACAATGTCTACTGCGAGATCGGGTCATCCTTCGGCACGTTGGCGATTGCTCACCCGATCATGTGTCAGCACCTCATCGGCAAGAACATCAAACACTATGGCGTTGATCACGTGCTCTGGGGGACCGACTGCCTGTGGTGGGGCTCGCCGCAATGGGTGATCGAAGCCTTCAAGCGGTTCCAAATCTCCGATGAGCTGTGCGATCAGTTCGGCTATGCGAAGCTGACCAAAGTGGACAAGGCGAAGATCTTCGGCCTCAATGCAGCGAAAATCTACGGAATCGACGTCGAGGCCCAACGGAACGCTCTCCCCGCTGACACGCTCAGCCGCATCAAGGACACCTATCTCGCCCAGGGCGGACACAGTGACAACGCCGCCTACGGCTGGGTCCGTGCTGACTCCTGACGCATGTGCTTGTTCCGATGCTGCGTTCCGGGCAGCCTCTTCCGTTCGCGTCAGTTGAGACGATTGGTGCGATTCTGACGGGGGATGTTCCGCTCTTCCCAATCCCCACCTCGGGGACATTCTGGCGACAAGAATTCACGCCCCCGGCAAAGCCTTGCCCGGCAGGACTTTACGGCACAGTGCAGATTCTCGCCGACGGTGAAAGTCTTGCCTTAGCCGGTTACAATGCAATGACACGCCGAGCTGATGTCTTCAGTCATTTCAACCCCGTCAGCTCATCCCCCAAATGCGGAGTATGGTAGGAAGGACCCTGCCTCCACCTGACACGCACGCGGAGTGCATGATGCATCGGTGCACATCTCACGGAACAACAGCTTGAGGACGACCGATGGCCAGAAAAGACGCCCTGTTGAGACTGCATCAACGACTTATCGCCCAGCGTGACGACCTTCGTCGCAAACTGGGATATCAGGCAGAAGTCTCCCACTCGACCGGAGCCGGCACCAGTGACGTGGGCGACATCGCCAACGACGGGGCCGAAAGAGAGATCAATTCACAACTTGCGGCCCTTGAGACGCGCGAACTCCGCAAGATCGACCGTGCCATTGAGGCGATCCGTGAGGGTCGGTATGGAAAGTGTGAACTCTGCGGCCGCTCGATTCCGATCACCCGACTACGTGCACTGCCCTATACACCCTCCTGCGTCGATTGTCAGCGGAAGCAGGAGGAAGTCGGAGAAGACTTCGGCGACGACAGTGACCACTGGGAGTCGGCTATTGAGTACCAATCCCGGCAGTCGGACCGTGATCTGACGCTGAGCGATCTCCATATCGACGGTTGAACTCCTTTGTGAGACAGCTCCGATTCAGGGATGAGTCGGAGCCCCGGTTCGTTCCGTGATGCCAAGGCGTCAGGGTACGTTCAATCCACGGAAGGAGACTGCGGATGAGCAGGTCGAAACGATGGCAGTGTGTTCTTTTGACCACGCTTGCAACGAGCGCATTTACAGTTCGCTCTGTCGGTGCTGACGAGGTCGAGCCGTCTTCCATCACGACGATGGCCGTGCGCGTCTCCGATGAGGCCGTCATTCCCGTCTCCGGACCCTCGGAAGGCGATGGTTCACTCCCGGCCGTCATCGAGGTCAGTCGCCACTTCGCAAAGATCGCGCGAGTCGTGACGCCCAGCCTGGTGCACATCCAAAGTCATCGCACCGGGCGAAATGGCGGGACCGTCGAGGAAACGGGATCGGGCGTCCTGATGCGGTCCCCCGGACATAACGTGGTCTTCGCGGTCACCAACCAGCACGTCATCAATCAGGCTGAGCTGTCGGACATTGAAATCAAGCTGTACGACGGAAGAGTGATTCACCCGATCGCCAAACTCGAGGATCTGGACACCGATGTCGCCGTCCTCAAACTCGAAGACGACCGATTGCAGACCGCGAACTGGGGGGACAGCAACGATCTCGACATTGGGCACATGGTGCTCGCCATGGGAAGCCCGTTCGGTTTGAGTAAGTCGATTACCTTTGGGATCATCAGTGCCAAAGGACGGCGGTCGCTGAATCTTGGATCAAGCCGCAACGTCTTGAATCAGGACTTCCTACAGACCGATGCAGCGATCAATCCCGGCAACAGTGGCGGACCGTTGATCGACATGTATGGTCGCATCGTCGGCATCAACACGGCGATCGCATCCAGCAGCGGTGGTAACGAAGGGATCGGCTTCAGCATTCCCAGCAACCTTGTGCAAAAGGTCGTCGAACAAATGCTGACTCACGGCCGTGTTCAGCGAGCTTATCTGGGGGTCAAACTCGATGAGAACTTTGATGCGGAGAAGGCCCGCAAATACGCCCTCGAACGACAGCGAGGCGCACGCGTGGTGATGGTGCTGCCGCAGTCACCCGCGGAGGTTGCAGGGTTGCAGCCGGACGATGTCATCCTCAGCTTCGATGGTCACGACATCGAGGACGAGAGCCACCTGATCCACCTCGTGAGCTTGACCGAACTCAACCGGACCGTGCGGCTTGTGATCGTGCGTCAGGGGCGGAAAGAGACGATCACGGTTCGGCTGACGGATCGCACCCGACTCAAGCCGCAAAGCGCGCTGCCGCTGGACGACCGGATGCCCCCCCGGGACACATCGGTCGAAAACGTAGGACTGTCGTTACACCGAGTCGATCGGCAACTCGCTCCCCAATTGGGGCTAAGCGAGATCGCACGAGGAATCGTCGTGATGTCGCTACCGAACGGCACAGGATCCGATAACAGCCTGCAACTCTATGACCTGATTACCGAGGTCGCGAGACAGCGGGTGGAGAGCGTCGAGGAACTCTCGCAGTTGTTGTCGAGTCACAAGGGCGACGCCCCAATCCTGCTCCGCGTCCAACGATTGCAGGACGGCAAAACCGTCGACCGTCTGATCCTGTGGCAGAAGTGAAGCGACGAGTGAAGTGATCTACTTCTTTCGCAGCCGTTCACTGAGAGCGTTGATGTCTGCCTCGCAGGCTTGACGGGCTTCGATGAGTCCCTGCACGGTCGGGTTGCTGCCTCGGACGTAGTCGATGACGATCTGTTCGGCCTTCATTAGCTCCTTGCAGGCGTCCGCAACTTCCGATGCGACCTCGTGCGGGATCGTCGTTACGCCATTGAGATCGCCGTGCAGCAGGTCGCCGGGTTCGATGCAGATGCCCCCAACAGTGACCGGGACGTTGACATGCGAAGTGTGGCAGTATCCATGTGCACAGATCGTCCCGTTCGTGAAGGCGGGGAAGCCGATGTCTCGGACCTGATCGAGATCGCGGCCCGCACCCGATGTGATCAAACCCTGTGCCCCGAAGCCTTTGTAGGTAGAGCACATGACCTCACCGAACGTCGCTGAGATGGTCGGCTCGTCGATGTCCTGATAGACGACGATCGGAGGACCGGGCGCCTCGGCGAACGCTTCGACCTGGTGCTGCAGCCCTGCGTAAACATCGCCCTTGCGAGGAGCCGCCATGCTGCGGAACGTTGATGTGACCGCATACCCGACCATCGGTGGCATCTCCGGGAAGCAGGCCCGGATCGAGCCGTCCATGAAGCCCGTGTTGCGTGGCCGGATGTCAAACAATTCGATGACGTTACAGACGGTGGGGGTGTCGTACTTCGTCAACTCTTTGAGACTCTCAACTGTCAGTGGGGACGTCATCGGTGGGCATTCTCCATACATTGGGTTGATCATGGCAGCGACTATAACGCATGCCGATCAACGCGCGAATGGAGTCGAGGCGGTGAGAAAATTGCGTCGGTTTTCCGTGATTTTCAGGGGCAGAAGACTCACTCCTCCTTGTCTAATGTGACCCGTACTTCCCAATCTCAGGAAAATCCCCAGGGCATTCCATTTTCATCTTGTCAAATCGTGATCGCATTCCGTTAAATGGATTTTGTCGATTTCAAGGGTTGGAACCACGTTCACCCCACAACTTCCCTCCGGGTTCTCTAACGTATTGTCGCCCCGTCAGGCACCGTCAGTGCCTGACCCGTGACATGTTGTCTCCGGTGGACAGTGTTGCACTGACGTTTGTCGAATCTTCGGATTCTCACACGGGAAGGAGTGGTTGGACTCTTGTCACGACGCGAGGACGTAACGCTCGCGGCACATCGGGTCGCTGTCGTGAGGCATGTCGAGAGGGTCAGAAAGAGGAATCCCATGAGTCAGACTGTCAATCCCCCCCAGCAGTTTGTTCGTTTGCTCCCGGCAAACGAACTTCCCCGATACACACATGTTCCCACCACAGGCACGCCGCATCCGTATCGCGATCCTCAAGGCCACAGCTACAATCGCAAACCGAGTCCACCGAAGTCCCTCACGGAAGTTGAATGGGCTGAAAACCGTTCCTATCTGATCGCGTTGGACTACTTCAATCTTGGTTTTTACTGGGAAGCTCACGACGAGTGGGATCGCCTGTTCCGCCAGACTGGCCCCGACACGACCGTCGGACATTTCCTGAAGGGTTTGTTGAAGCTCGCCGCCGCCGGCATCAAGGTGCGGGAAGACAGCATTCATGGTGTTCGCCGACATGCCGCCTCAGCTGGCGAAGTCTTCGCCGACGTCGCCGCTGAAACAGACTGCGATCGGTTCTGCGGACTCAGTTTCACCAACCTCCAATTTGCCGCTGACCGCGCGGCCCAGTTGATCTATCGCAACGATCTTGAAGTCGGTCGCCCGTTGCGAGTCTTCCCGTTTCTGCTGATTCCGGAGCCGCTTCCCCTTTCGGAAGGGGCGTAGCGTCGTCGCGGTTATTTGTCGCACCACGACTGCCGCACGGATTTGATCAGTCGCACGTTCAGTTGCTCGCCATCGAAGCGATGACGCGATTCGGTGTGTCATCAATGTGAGTGAACGAACCGCCGCCCGTCCGAGACCATGCCCGGGCGAAGGTCAATCGTTGTTTGTTGTCGCATTCCACCGTGGACCGTGGTACGATGAGATTGCACTTCTCTGCTTTTTTCTGAGGCAATCCGATGACCAGGCAACCCACCATCGCTCGCGATATCATGGTGACCAAGCTGGTCACTCTCACCCCTGAGATGGATGTGTTTGATGCGATTGATCGGTTGTTGAAGCATCAGATTTCCGGCGCACCGGTCGTTGATGCCTCCGGGAATTTCGTCGGCGTCTTCTCAGAGCAGTGTTCGATCAGCTTACTTGTCGCAGCGGCGTATGATAGCGCTCCCACAAACCGCATTGACCCGTTCATTGACCGAGACGTCGCGACGATCGAGCCGGACACCGACCTGCTCACGATTGCTGAGCGGTTCATCAATTCTCATCAGCGACGTTTGCCCGTCCTTGAAAACGGACGTCTCGTCGGGCAGATCAGCCGTCGTGACGTGCTCAAGGCGGCTCGCGCTTTGCTGCAACTGGCTCCTGCAAAAGAGTCATCGACGCTCTATCTGAGTGGCGTGATCGACAAGAAGGATGCGCCGATCGGTTGACTCCTCGCCAATCTCGGTAAGGATGGAGGGGAATGACGAATGTCAAAGACCGAATGACGAAGGAAATCCGAAGATCGAATTCCAAAAGAGATCTGTAGAGCTTCAATGCTCACTTCTCGAATTCGGGATTCAGGCATTCGTGCTTCTTTCGTCATTCTGATTTCGACATTCGAGTTCTCCAACCGCCACGTCTTGTACCGAAACGACAGATTCCGCGCCCATGCCTCGCACCGAGACACATTCGACCACGATCCTCACTGTGCGGCATAATGGCTCCGTTGCCATCGGTGGCGACGGGCAGGTGACGTACAATTCGACAATCCTCAAGGGGGACACTCGCAAGATCCGCAAGATTCTTGACGGAAAAGTCGTCGTCGGTTTTGCCGGCTCGACTGCGGATGCCTTCGCTCTGCTGGAACGCTTTGAAGCGAAAGCCAAGGATTACCCCGGCAACCTCCCGCGTGCTGCGACCGAACTGGCCCGCGACTGGCGAACAGATCGGGCTCTTCGTCGCTTGGAAGCCATGCTGATCGTGGTCAACGAAGAGCATAGCCTGCTCATCACCGGACAGGGGGACGTCGTGCAGACGGAGGACGGGATTCTGGGGATCGGCTCCGGCGGCAACTACGCACTCTCCGCAGCCCGTGCACTCACCAAACACACCGATCTCTCGGCGGAGGAGATCGTTCGTGAGTCGCTGCTCATCGCCTCGGAAGTCGACGTGTACACCAATACCAACATCATCGTGGAGTCTTTCCCGTGCCCGAACTGACCCCGCGAGAGGTCGTCGCCAAGCTGGACGAACACATTGTCGGTCAAGATGACGCCAAGCGAGCGGTCGCGATCGCGCTCCGTAATCGCTGGCGATGGAAGCAGCTCCCCGAGGAGATGCGCAAGGAGGTCACGCCGAAGAACATCATCATGATCGGCCCGACCGGCGTCGGGAAAACCGAGATTACCCGTCGGCTGGCCAACCTCACCGGTGCCCCGTTCGTCAAGGTCGAGGCGACCAAGTATACCGAGGTTGGCTATTACGGCCGCGACGTCGAAAGCATGATCCGCGATCTCGTCGAGGCATCGATCCAACTGGTCAAGGTCCGAAAGAGAGAGGAAGTCCGTAAACCGGCTGAGCAACGTGTCGAAGATCGACTGCTTGACCTGCTGGTTCCGAGTCTCAATGACGACTTGCCGTCCAGCGATGCAGATGACGATGCGAAGTCGCACGCCGCCAAACGCGAACGGATTCGTCACAAGTTCCGCGAGATGCTCCAGGCGGGCGAACTGGAGGACCGCAAGGTCGAGATCGACATCGAGCAACGCACCTCGCCCGTGCAGGTGTTCTCGAACATGGGCATCGAACAGATGGATGTCGATTTCCAGAACATGTTCGAGAAGATCATGCCCAAACACCACCAGCACCGCGAGTTGACGGTCGCTCAGGCCCGCAAGGTGCTCCTCGAACAGGAGATGGATGCCCTTCTGGACAAAGACGCCATTCACGAGGAGGCGATTGAATTGGCTGAAGAGACAGGCATGGTCTTCGTCGATGAAATCGACAAAGTCTGCGGCTCGCAGGAAGCCTCCAAATCGACCGACGTCAGCCGTCAGGGTGTGCAACGCGATCTTCTGCCCATTGTGGAAGGGACCACCGTGCAGACTCGTTACGGCAACGTGAAGACGGACCACATGCTGTTCATCGCCGCCGGTGCCTTCCATAGCACGCGGCCCAGTGACCTCATGCCTGAGTTGCAGGGCCGCTTTCCTCTGCGTGTGGAGCTAACCGACCTCGGCCGCGACGACTTCTTGCGCATCCTCACAGAGCCGACGCGGTCATTGACCAAACAGTACGAAGCCCTGCTCTCGACCGATGGCGTCGATCTGAAGTTCGAGACCAGCGGATTGGAAGCCGTCGCTGACATCGCCTGGCAGGCGAACCAGACCACGCAGAACATCGGCGCACGCCGCCTGCACACGATCCTCGAGAAGCTCCTCGAAGACGTCTCCTTCGCCGCCCCCGACGAGTCCGGCAAAGTCGTGATCAACGCCGACTATGTGCATGAAAAACTGAAGGCGGCCATGCAGTCTGAGGACTTGGATAAGTTCATCCTGTGAATCGTCTGTCAGGATCAGATCGTCACGCGGAATTGTTTGCCCTCAAAAACCCAGATTTTCGGGCTGTCGGACGAACGTTGTGTTGTCCGGCCAATCAATTGCAAAGCTTTCCTCGGTGTTTTGGGGATCGTTGACTCGATAGTTCGTGATCCGAAAATATGACGGAGAAGTGTTGAGACGAGTGTCTCCGATGATGGCACGTTCTGAAACGAAACCGGGGAGGTAGATGTCCCCCCAGTCAAATAGATTCTCCATCGTAAGCTCGTGCCTGGAGCCATCACTCAGCGATGTCTCATACTTCACGAGTGCGTGACCTAACCGTTCGTCATACGTCCATTGATGTACAATCTCCTCACGATTTTCGCCGGGATGTCGAGCTGTCTGAAGCACTACCAGATTGTCATTGATGATCTCGACATCAAAGCCTCGCATGTCTTCAGGAGCGATGAGTTCGTGTTCCTCGCTGAACCGCAATCCGAGCGCAAGGTCAATGCTGAATACGTTTGCTCTGATATGAGCGATGTTCAAATCGCGGTCACCTCTCCCGACTCCAGCAGGTTCCTCTGAATACCTGTCCAGGCGATCCTGATGGATGAAAAAGATTTGCCGTACTTTCGGTAGCTCAAACGTCGAATACTTCATCACCCAATCGAATCGACGCTGACCATCCAGAAACTGAAATCGACACTCCTTCAATTCCGATCCTGTGACGATCCTCAGCTTTTGTCCAACGCGTACTTCCTCGCGCTTGTTTTGCTCGGGCGTCATGCCTGCGTTTTGGAGATCAATTCGCTCATACGACACAATTAATGAACGCAGTTTCTCATGGCGGATGATGATCGCGTTTAGGGCAGCAAGTTCTTCCGAACTGCGGAGCTTTGGCTCGTCAGCCAGACAGGAGAGTCCGTGACTGAAGCTGAGAAGCCGCACGACGAGCATCGCGATCAGAGATCTGGGCATGGAGAACGCCTCATTAAATCCAGTCAGGGCCAGGAAGTCCTCAATGTACCCAACAGAAATCGTACAGTGGAGCCATTGTGTGCACTTTGGACTCACCGTGCGTGCGAATACGCACGCCTCTGCTTCCGGAATGGTGTGAGTATTTGTGACTTTCATTACTCGACAGATGGGAATATGACGCGATCGGTCTCCCAGATGTCCTCGCGACTATGGACATCGACAACTCGGCACGGCAACTGCATGAACCAACTGCCTTATGAGTACAGTTGACCCATTCAAAGCCGCGGGAAAGGCCAATCGGGGAGCACTGGACTCTGGAACTGACTCGTTGGAGAATGAGGAAATCTGCGGAGTGATTCTATGACTGACCCTCGTCCAATCGACTTGCTGATGGTGGAAGATGATGACGGCTTCCGCGAGATGGCTGTCGAATGGATGCGCCGCAAGGGGCACCGTGTCGAGGAGGCTTCCAATGGTCAGGAGGCACTCAAACAATTCGACCGCAAGCATTTTCAGGTCGCCATTTTCGATATGAACATGCCGGGCATCTCCGGCCTGGAACTCCTGCAGCGACTCAAGTCGGACGGCGTCGACACAGAAGTCATCATCCTGACCGGCCAAGCAACCGTCGAGAACGCTGTCGAGGCCATGAAGATGGGAGCGTGCGACTATCTCACCAAACCGTTTCCGCTCAGCGAGTTGGAGCAACGCTGTCGTATGGCCCAGTCGCGGTGGTCGCTGACAAGGGAGAACCAGCAACTCAAAGCGGTCATCAAACGGGATCACCCACACGTTTCCATGATCGGTGAAGCACGTCCGATGCAGGAGGTCATGCGACTCATTGAGCGTGTCGGGCCCACCAACAAGGCGGTCCTAATTCAAGGGGAGAGTGGCACCGGTAAGGAGTTAGTCGCGAGGGCGATTCACGATGCAAGTGACCGGGCGGACAAGCCGCTGGTCACCATCAACTGTGCCGCCTTACCGGAGCCACTGGTGGAGAGCGAACTTTTCGGACACGAGAAAGGGTCCTTCACGGGAGCCACGTCGACCAAGAACGGACTGTTTGAAGTCGCGGATGGAGGAACTTTATTCATCGACGAGATCGGCGAACTCCCACCCGGTTTGCAGCCGAAACTGCTACGCGTACTTGAGGACGGCTCGCTGCGACGTGTCGGGTCGCATCAGGAGCGCCGGGTCGATGTTCGTCTGCTCGCTGCGACAAACCGTGATCTCGCTGCGGAAGTGGCGTCCGGTCAGTTCCGAGAAGACCTGTACTACCGGATCAATGTGATGTCGCTGGTGTTGCCCCCTCTGCGTGAACGAGACGGTGACATTGATCTGTTGATCAACCATTACTTGGGAAACGACTGGGAGATCGAGCCCGAAGCACGTGCGGCCCTTGTGTCGTATCCCTGGCCCGGCAATGTCAGGCAACTCATCAACGCGCTGGAGCGAGCCATGATCCTCGCTGACGACCAAGTGATCACCGTGGACGACTTGCCGCACGAGGTGGTCGATGCACCCCAGCGTGACGGAGCATCTCTCAACAAAGCGGGCGTCAAACGGCTGGACTTGATTGAACGTGCACACATCATTGATGTGCTTCATCAGGAGAAAGGAAACAAAGCTCGTGCGGCCCGCGCGCTTGGCATCCACCGACGCAAGCTCTATCGTCTCCTCGAACGCTTCGAGATTGACGAGGTCTCGTATCGGTGATGAGTGCAGATGAATGATGACCAATCAGAAACGCGACCCAGTTCGACGCTGATCGCTTCGCATTCGCCCGACGCCATTCAGGATCGCCTCTCTTCCGGTCCTCAAAACAGTTACCTCAAGGATTTTATCTATGGGGCGATCGACGGGGCGGTGACGACGTTCGCCGTCGTGTCGGGTGTCGCGGGTGCCGGTCTGTCTTCGGGGATCATCGTGGTGCTGGGGATCGCCAATCTGGTCGGCGACGGGTTCAGCATGGCAGCGAGCAACTTTCTGGGGACGCGAGCCGAAGATCAGCATCGCGACCGGCTTCGTCGAATCGAGGAAGAGCACATTGACCGCATCCCGGACGGCGAGCGCGAAGAGATCCGTCAGATCATGGCGAGTCAGGGATTCGAGGACGATGATCTGGAACGGGCCGTCGAGATCATCACGGCTGATCGCAGTCGCTGGGTGGAAACGATGCTGAAGGAAGAGCACGGCGTGCCGCTCGTCGGCCCGGTTGCCTGGAAGGCGGCCACTGCCACGTTCGTCGCCTTTCTGGTCGTCGGCATGATTCCGCTTCTGCCGTTCATCCTGCGGCTGATGGGAGACAGCGAACTGCCGGCTCCGTATCTGCTGAGCACGGTGATGACGGGCGTGGCGTTTTTCGCGGTGGGGGCAGCCAAGTCACGATTCGTCGATCAACACTGGACCTGGTCCGGACTTGAAACTCTCTTCGTCGGCGGAGGAGCCGCCGGCCTCGCCTACCTCTGTGGCGTCGTGCTCAAGTCACTCGCGTGAGGTCGTTGCAAGAACGACCGTGTGTCGACAGTTGAACATTACGCCCCGACCAGTTTCCGGTTGAAGCCGCCCTCGTTGATGGTCGGGCGTTCAAGGCGGCCGTTGTTGACATAGTTCAACTGCATGTTGTCGAGTCCGAGCAGCCAGAGGATCGAGGCGTGAATGTCTTTGACGTGCATGCGGTCTTCGACGGCGTAGAGGCCCAGATCGTCAGTGGCGCCGATCGTCTGTCCCCCTTTGACGCCGCCACCCGCCATCCAGATCGAGAAGCCGGTCGGGTTGTGATCACGACCGTCGCCCTTTTCGCTCATCGGCGTCCGTCCGAACTCGCCCCCACACACGACAAGCGTCTCGTCAAGTAGTCCGCGTTGTTTCAGGTCCTCGAGCAACCCTGCAACCGGTTTGTCCATCGCCTTGCAGAGTCGGGAGTGGTTCTTTTCGATCTCCGAGTGTGAGTCCCATTTGCTGCCGGTTCCGCTGTACAGCTGCACGAATCGCACGCCTCGCTCGACCAGCCGCCGTGAGAGCAGGCACAAGCGACCGAATGGCTGCGTCTCCTTTTCGTCCAGCCCGTAGAGACTCTGTGTGTCTGCGGTCTCCTGCGTGAGGTCGACTGCTTCCGGAGCATGCGCCTGCATGCGGAAGGCTGTCTCGTAACTCCTGATGCGTGCCTCCAACTCACTTTGCTGAGGATGCTTGGCTGCATAATCGCGATTGAACTGTTGCAGCAAATCCAGTTTGCCCCGCTGACGGTCGTCGGTCATACCTTCGGGTAGGTTGAGATGAGCGATCGGTTCGTCGCCCGTTCTTCCGATGCGAACGCCCTGATGTGTTGCAGGCATGAAGCCGGAGCCCCAGTTGCGGGATCCGTTGACGGGACGTCCTCCGCTGTCGCACATCACCACGAACGACGGCAGATTGGCGTTTCCGGTCCCCAGTCCGTAATTCACCCATGCTCCCAGCGAGGGCCGCCCGGCCCGGTCGAGGCAAGTGTTCATCTGACAGACGCCGCCCGCATGGTTGATACCGTTCGTCCAGCAGGAGCGAATGACGGCAATGTCATCCATGCACTCGCCGATTTCGGGAATCCACTCGGATGCCCAGAGACCGCTTTCGCCATGTTGCTTCCACGTGCGAGGTGCAGCGAGCAGTGGTGCTCCCTTCTCGCCCATCGCGGTGATCGGCTCCTGAAAACTCTCCGGCAAAGGCTGACCGGACAACTCGTTTAGCAGAGGCTTCGGGTCGACCAGATCGAGATGGCTTGGCCCCCCTTCCATAAACAGCCAGATGACACTCTTCGCTCGAGCCGCATGATGTGCCAGCGAGGATGAGCCGGTCGCGAAAGCATCCTGTTGCAGCAGCCACTCGAGGGCGACGGCACCGAAGCCGACGCCCGACGCTTGCAGGAACTCCCGGCGCGAAGGGAGCGTGAATCGTTCGCTATTCGACATACAGGAACTCGTTGGAATTCAGCAGAAGGTGGCAGAGATCGGTCAGTCGCTCCTGTTGTTGTGATGTGACTCGCTCGGTGGGTTGAGTGCCGACGAAGTCAATCGCCTGTTGACGTTCGCCGCTGTTTGGCGGACGCCCCCATACACGGGAGAACAATTCATCCATCAACGCAGCAGCCGTCTCCAAGTCATCAGCGATGAGTCTGGCCGCCAGCTTCGACGCACACTCGACCGGGAAGGTGCCGTTGATCAGAAACAGCGACTGTGTTGGCGTCGTCGTTGCAGATCGGATGCCAATGCTCTTGAGCCCGTTTGCACGATCAAATGCGTCCAGAAACTCGTCCGGCGTGTTGCGGAGACTCTTGATGTACAGCCCTCTCCGCAGCGACGTGGAATCTTCACTGGGTCCACCGGACGTATCGACCATGATCCTCGTGGCACTGAGCATCGCGTCGCGGATCTGCTCGGCTGAGAGTCGACGCACCGGAGCCCGCCAAAGGAGTTGCTCGGCAGGGTCCTTCTGCTCATGGTCAGTCGCATCCGGATGTGAGGAAGACTGCTGCCATGTGGACGATGTGAGAATCAAACGATGCAGTTCCTTGAAGCTCCAGCCCCGCTCGATGAATGTGACGGTCAACCAGTCGAGCAACTCCGGATGCGACGGCATCTGTCCAAGGTGCCCAAAGTCGTTCGTCGTGGGGACGATGCCCTGACCGATGTGTTGTTGCCAGATGCGATTGACGATCACACGCGTGGTCAATGGGTTTGCAGGATGGCCGATCCATTCAGCGAGTGCTGTCCGTCTGCCGGAGGACTCCGAAGCTTCGAACGACTGCGGGTTCACACTGACCGAGTCTGCCTCCAGCACAGTGGGGAATCCCGGGTCAATCGGAGTTTGACTCCCATCATCAGGGATGACCGTCGGCGAGATCTCACCATCGTGATCGGTGACTGACATCAGTATGGGCAACGGCGCGGGCTTGAGATGATCAAACGCAGCTAATTCTTTTTTCAACTCCTCGTAGGTCCCCTTGTCCTCTTTCGACATGTTCTTGAGCGGGCCGCCCCCTTCTTCTTCAAACTGACGGCTGACGAGATATGCCATCTGCTCGTCCCAGGATGTTCGCTCGTTCGCTGGGGTGTAGAAGCAGTCCTGGATCTCCACCGGGAACTTCTCGGCGGTCGACTTCCATTTCTTGTCGAAGTACGGATTCAACAACGCGTCGATCTTTGTCTGGACTTCACGCGATGCCTTCTTCCATGCGTTCAACTTCTGTTCATACTCGACCCGTTGCTGATCCGTGGCGCCGGTGATGTCGTCCCGCCAGACGAGCGGTTCGAAGAAGGCCCGCAACTGGAAGTAGTCTGTTTGCAAAATTGGGTCGAACTTGTGATCGTGACAGCGTGCACAAGACATGCCCATGCCGAGAAACACATCGCCTGCAACGTCGGTCGTCTCGTTGACGATGTTGTCCCACTGGCTGCGTGCGTCCCGTTGGTTGTACTCGTAGATCCCGAGTCGCAGAAAACCAGTGGCGATCAACTGATCGGGATCGTCACCCGGCATCTCGTCACCTGCGAGTTGCTCGCGCACGAAGAGTGGATATGGTTTGTCTGCATTGAACGACCGCACCACGTAGTCTCGATACCGCCAGATGTGCGGGCGATAGGCGTCCTGATTCCAACCGTCCGACTCGGCGTAGCGCACGAGATCGAGCCAAAACCTCGCCCAGTGTTCGCCGTAGCGGCTGTCCGCTAGCAAACGGTCAATGAGGCGATCCCAGGCATCGGGCGAATCATCGGACAGAAACCGCTCGACGTCATCTCTTGATGGAGGAAGCCCGATGAGGTCGAAGTACAATCGTCTGACTAGCCCCACACGCTCAGCCTGTGGGGCAGGCGACATTTGCTTCTCTTCGAGCTTGTCCAGTACGAACGCATCGATAGGGTTCCTGACCCACTCGCGATCTGAGACATGCGGAATGGACGGCTCCCGGAGCGGCTGGTACGCCCACCAATTACGGTCCGCTTCGGTGATTGAGTTTGCCTGTTCCCGGAGTTGAGCGAGAGACGCGGGCCACGGTGCCCCTGCGGTCACCCAATCCGTGAGTGTCTCGATCTCGCGTTCCGTCAGTTGACCGTCGGGAGGCATTTCCAGACTCTCGTAGTTCACTGCCTCGATCAGCAAGCTATTTTTCGCATGTCCTCGAACGATGGCCGGACCACTCTCGCCTCCCTTGAGCATCGCGTCGAGCGAGTCGAGCCGCAGTCCCCCCTCCTGCTTCTTTTCGCCATGACATTTGAGGCACCGCGACTCCAACAGAGGTCGCACGTGTTGCTCAAACTCCTTCAGCAAGTCTGAATCGTCTGCACGGACCGGTGCAACCGGCAGCACAAATAGCAAACTCAGGAGGATCGAGCGGAGCATCAGGGAGCGACACCGGGATGACAAAGGGGTCCTCTGTGAGGTAATCCTACTTCACGTATCGTAGCCCGTCAGACAACCGAACCGAAGCCCGGTCGGTTTCACATTCGATTCGATGGAAAAATCGGTAGTGGGTCAATTTGAAATGTCGACCGGAAAAGAGTGCTGCGATGGTGCTTGACAGTGGTTGGACGGCAAACATGGTTTCTACGCCCTCTGGTAATAATTCAAGAGTAAATATGATCCAGAATGGTCATTGAAGCGTTGTGATCCAGCGAACACCGAACGAATCCTCATCAGCCAGAGAGACTGACCGGATCTTGCCATGAATCCGTTGCTGAAAACTCACAAGAGTGAAAACTCCGAACGGCTCGTGATCGAATGGGACAACCGTAAGACTCCCAAGCAAGGCTGCCTCTCGCTAGTCTTGCCGGTATTCTGGTGCTGCTGGACTGGGGCTACACTCTACGGCACATGGCTGGCAGCGACGGATGACAGTCCGAAATGGACCGTTTTCGACTGGATCAGCCTTCTCATGATTGGTGCCGCCTGGCTGGGCGTCATCGGAATCGCATTTACCTGGATATTGAGGTACTCGGTTGAGCGAATTGAAATTGGCCCGGACGAATATCATCACCATTTTGTCAAGTACCCTTGGTTTGCACCGATTCGGTGGACAACGTCCGAAATCTCAAGCGTAGAAGTCGGGCACCAGTTCAACAATATTGGCGAAATTGAGGCGGTCTCCACGCTGAATGTGTTCGCAGGCAGCAAGCGGGATATGGTCGCCTACTGGGTTGATGAAGAACTGAAGCGCGATATTTTTTGCCAAATTCGTGACCATCTGCACTCGCTCGGCCTGCCGATCGATTGTCGCGACACACTGGACGAGGAGGGATCCGGCTCGATCAACATTTCAAATTGACCCACTACCGAAAAATCACAGATGAAGACAGCGAAAACAGCGGTCTCAACACCTCTCGACTGTTGATTTCTATCCCCATCTCGCCTATCCAAGACATTGTTGACAATGTCCGGATCAACACTTCGTTTTGAGAGAACCCCAGCCGTGCCTGTATCGAATGGTCGGTCTCTGAGCAGTCCCAGCGTCGCCTACATGGAAGGGCTCTACGACGAGTACCTGCGCGGAGGGGCCGACATCCCGGAGGACTGGCGTCGATACTTCGACCAGTTACGAACGAGTGACGGCGACGGGCGATTCGCGGAGCGACAATTTCCGCCCCGAAGTGTGTTTGCACCATCCGCCGGTTCTACCGGAGCTGCACCTGCGCGATCAGGCCTGAACGGAGATGTCGCGGGTCTGCAGGAGCGACTGGACCAGCTCATCCGCAACTACCGGGTGCGAGGTCACATCATCGCTGCGCTCGACCCGCTGGGCAAAGAGGTGCTTTCGCCTCCCGAGTTGGACCCGGGGTTCTACGGGTTCTCGGAATCGGATCTCGATCAGGAGTTGTCGACGTCGTGGTTCGGCGGTCCTGAGGTCCGCACGATTCGCCAAATGGTCAACTGGTTGAGGCAGACGTACTGCCGGTCGATCGGCGTGCAGTTCATGCACATTGACAGTCTGCAGGTTCGCAGATGGCTCGCGGAACGGATGGAGACCACGGGGAACCGTATCAAGCTGGACCGGGAGGAGCAGTTACGAATTCTGGGCCGCCTGGCCGATGCGGTCGTGTTCGAGGAGTTCCTCGCCAGGAAGTACGTCGGAGCGAAGAGCTTCTCACTCGAAGGAGGCGAGAGTCTCATCCCTCTCCTCGATATGGCCATCGAGAAAGTGGGCAACGAAGGCGTGCGTGAGATCGTGATCGGCATGGCTCATCGCGGGCGGTTGAATGTGCTCGCCAACATCATGGGTAAGTCGCCCCGGACCATCTTCCGCGAGTTCGAAGACGTGGATCCCGAACTGCACATGGGACGGGGTGACGTCAAGTACCACATGGGACACAGTGGGGACTGGACGACCTCCAAAGGGAACACGGTCCATCTCTCGCTGTGCTTTAATCCGAGCCATCTCGAATTCGTCAACCCGGTCGCGATGGGTCGTATGCGGGCCAAGCAGGACCGTTTCGGAGACTTCGATCACAGGCGAGGAGCCGTCTTCCTGATTCATGGTGACGCTGCATTCATCGGCGAAGGGGTTGTGCAGGAGACGCTCAATCTCAGCGAGTTACCGGGGTATCGCGTGGGCGGTACGATTCACGTGATCGTCAACAATCAGATTGGCTTCACCACACCACCACAGGAGAGCCGGTCGTCTACGTACGCGACAGACGTGGCGAAGATGTTGCAGGTGCCGATCTTCCACGTCAACGGCGAAGACCCGGAAGCGGTGGCACAAGTCGTCAATCTAGCACTCGATTTTCGCAAGAAGTATCAGCGGGACGTCGTGATCGACATGTACTGTTATCGGCGACGCGGTCATAACGAGAGCGACGAACCGGCATTCACGCAGCCGGTGATGTATCAGGCCATTCGGAAGAAGAAATCGACGTACAAGGACTATCTCGCACATCTGCGCGCTCAGCGGGGCGTCACCAAGGATGAGGCCCAGCAGATCGTCGACGCCCGTCGAGACAAACTCGAACGCGAACTGGCAGAAGCGCGACGGGACGACTTCATCCGATGTCTGCCTCAACTCAGCGGCGTCTGGACCGGCTTCAAGGGGGGCAACGTACTTTCCTCAGCGCCTTCCGAAACACGACTCGAAGTGGACGTGCTCTCCCGGTTGCTGACCGCTCAAACGGAAATCCCCGACGACTTCGCGATCCATCCCAAACTCACACGGTTGATGGAGGCGCGTCGAGAGATGGCGGCGGGAGAACGTCCGCTCGACTGGGGAACAGCAGAGGCATTGGCGTTCGGGACGGTCGTCGCCAACGGCACTCGTCTTCGCATGACAGGGCAGGATGTCTGTCGGGGGACGTTCAGTCATCGGCATGCTGTGCTGTACGACCACGAAGATGGACGTCCATTTACACCACTGAAGAATCTTACCGACGACGAACGGCTTGTCGAATTCTACAACAGCCCGCTCTCAGAGGCGGGCGTGCTCGGATTCGAGTACGGTTACAGTCTCGACTGTCCGGAAGGGCTCGTCATCTGGGAGGCCCAGTTCGGCGACTTCGTGAACGCTGGGCAGGTCATCATCGATCAGTTCATCGCCAGTGCCGAAGACAAATGGGAACGGCTGAGCAGTCTCGTGATGCTGTTGCCTCACGGCTTCGAGGGACAAGGCCCCGAGCATTCCTCAGCCCGGCTGGAACGATTCCTGATGCTCTCGGCTGAGGACAACATGCAGGTTGTGCAGCCATCGACCCCGGCTCAGTATTACCATCTGCTGCGTCGTCAGGTGCTGCGGACCTGGAAGAAGCCGTTGGTTGTCATGTCGCCGAAGAGCCTGCTGCGACTTCCGGAATGCACGTCGTCGCTGGAGGAGTGCGCGAATGGCCGCTTCCGTCCTGTCCTGCCTGACGCCTCGGACGTCGATCCGGCTCACGTGAAGCGTATCCTGCTCTGCTCCGGGAAGGTGTACTACGACCTCGCCCGTCGTCGTGTAGACGAAGGACGTGACGACGTCGCGATTGTTCGTATCGAGGAGTATTACCCGTTGCCGGTTGAGCCGTTGCAGAACGCTCTGTCGGTCTATGCTGACGGAACGTCGGTCGTGTGGGTTCAGGACGAACCGCAAAACATGGGGGCGTGGTGGTTCTTGAAGGTCAATCTGGGTGATACGATTGATGGTCGATTGCCCTTCACAGGGGTCACGCGACCGCGCTCAGCAAGTCCGGCGACGGGGTCACATCACAGTCACGAAATCGAACAACAACATTTGCTCGACGAAGCGTTCGGCGTCGAGAAGTCTGCCTGAGGGTCCACATGAGCACGGAAATTCGAGTGCCGGCGGTCGGCGAATCCATCTCCGAGGTCTTCATTGGCGAGTGGTACGTCAACGAGGGCGAATGGGTCGACGTGGATGAGAACCTCGTCGGGCTGGAGACCGACAAGGCGACGTTCGACGTGCCGGCTCCTGCGGGGGGGACGATCACGAAGGTGCTCAAGCAGGCGGGCGACTCGGCGGAGGTCGGCGAACTGATCGCCGAGTTGGAAGAAGGACCAGCGCCGAAAGGTCACGACGCAGCGCGGCAAACGCGTGGGAAAATTGAAGCCCCTACTGCCGGGGGCGGGTCACGTTCGTCCGACGGTGATGTACGTGTCATGCCCGCCGCACAACGGGAACTCGCACAACGGGGACTGCAACCGAGTGACGTCCGGGCAACGGGGCCCGGTGGTCGGCTGCTCAAGGAAGATGTTCTGCGGGGTGCGATTAACAACGGGTCAGCAGGCGGGCCACGAGAGGAACGCCGCGTGCGGATGTCACCGATCCGTCAGACGATCGCCAAACGGCTCGTCGAAGCCCAGCAGACGGCGGCACTGCTGACGACCTTCAATGAATGCGACATGTCAGCTGTGAAGTCGTTGCGGGCACAATATCAGGACGAGTTCACCAGGAAGTACGGCATCAAACTCGGGTTCATGTCGTTCTTTGTCCGTGCGGTCGTCGATGCACTCAACGAGTTTCCGCAGGTCGGAGCACAGATCGAAGGGGATGAACTCGTGCATCGCAACTACTGTGACATCGGCATTGCCATCGGCGGCGGCAAGGGGCTCGTCGTCCCAGTCTTGCGAAACGCAGAACGCCTAAGCTTCGCCGAGATCGAACTTGCCATCGCAGACTTCGGACAGCGCGCCCAGCAGAACAAGATCGGTCTCGACGAACTGGAAGGCGGCACGTTCACCATCTCCAACG
>JAGQPX010000125.1 GCA_020426505.1 Planctomycetaceae bacterium
ATCAGTTTTTCAAAGGCAGACCAGCCTGTCTGAAGCAAGCTCGTAGAAGAACTCTCGCTGGTGCTCGCCAATTTTGAGGTCCTTTACCCATGCACTTGTCGGAGCGTATGACGTCCACAGCATGGCCTGTTCCGAAATGTACTCGTCTCGAAAGGTGGCTCTTCCTACGCCGATGACAAGCGTTCCAGGTGTGCCGTTCTCATCGGAGATTTCGGCAACCCACAATGATTGAATCGTCTTACGCTTCAGGTGCACGTACAGATAATGTCCACTTCCGTGTGCCGCATATCCCGAATCGACGACGTCAGAGGTAGAATGCTCAAGATGCTGTTGCCACGCTATGACAGTTGAAGGAAGGTCTGCATCGGCCAAGTCAACGTCCATGCGTGGTAATGTCAGGCTCTGTACTCTCTGGGCACGTTTGCAAACAGCAATGACATCTTTTTGAAATTCATACTCAACAAAGCCAGCGTTCTTGCTCGCACGTTGACGTGAGTCTTGACATGACAGGAGAAAGAGGCAGGGGATGGCCAAAAGCAGATTACTCGCAGAGCACGTGCTGAAACTCATACTGCCACTCCATGTCAAGTGAAAGTAGTGAAGTAGGGGGCATGAAACGAAGTCGAATGCACCATTTCACGACGGTGCATTTCACGTTGCTACATACACCCCACAATCGATCTACTCACACTAACCCCGCAATCGGTTCGCCATAGAAGATCTGGTGCGGGCGGTTGAGTTCGTCTTGCCAGGTGGCGGTAGGGGGGAGGCCGAGGGCTGTGTAGATGGTGGCGGCCATGTTTTCGGGGGTTTGGGGGTCGGCGATGGGGTAGGCTCCGTGAGCGTCGGTCTGGCCGATGACGTTGCCGCCTTTCACGCCGCCGCCGGCGAAGAACAGCGTCTGAGCGGCTCCCCAGTGGTCACGACCGGGGGCGTCGTAGTTGTCGGCCAGGAGTGAAATCTTCGGCGTGCGACCGAACTCGCCTCCCATCACGATCAACGTTTCGTCCAGCAGACCGGACGAGTTGAGGTCGTCCAGCAGTGCGGAGAGGGCGAGGTCGGTCGGTGGGAAGAGTTTGTCCTTGAGTCGCCAGAAGGCGTCGCCGTGCGTGTCCCAGCCTTCGTTGTTGCCGAGGTTGACCTGCACCATGTTCACGCCCGCTTCAACCAGCCGGTACGCCATCAACAGCGACCAGCCGAAGCTGTTGCGACCATATCGTTCCTGCGTCGACTCGTCAGCCCGTGTGACGTCGATCGCCTTCCGGACGCCACCACTGGCAAGCAGTGAGATGGCCGACTCGCGATGCACGTCGTACTGCTGCGAGATGGCGGACGACTCCATCTCCCGTCGCTGAGCATCGACCGTCTCCAGCAGATGCAGGCGGCTGTCGAAGCGACCTCCCGCCATCTCACCCGGCAGTTTGAGATTGGGAGCCTGAAACAGTCGCGGCTTGTCGGAGGTCGGGTCCTTCTTCGGCAGTTGGAAGAACGTGTACTCCGGATAGGCACCTCTCCAGAACGGGTCGCCGTAGTGGGTCGCCTGAATGACGAACGGATCACGTTGATGTCCCATCTGCCCGCCGTACGCCCCGGGAATAACTCCTCCCGACCAATGCACGAGTCGCTCCGGTAGCATGACGGCTGGCGGCAGATTGTGATTCCGCAGTGGCACCGCATCACCCACGACGGACGCAATCGAAGGCCAGTCACTCGACCGCGGCTTCCGATCCCCCCGCCAACCGGGTGACGTCGCAGTCCGACCGGTCAGCATCATGTAGTGTCCACGCGTGTGATCGTTCGACGGATGTGTGAGTGATCGCACCAATGCCCAGTGCTCACTTCGCTGCGCCAGCATCGGCAGATGCTCACAGATCTCGATGCCGGGCGTGCTGGTCGCGATCGGATTGAACTCGCCCCGCACCGTGTCCGGAGCGTGTGGCTTCATGTCAAAACTGTCCTGCTGAGCCAGCCCCCCTGACAGAAAGATATAGATGCACGACTTGGCCGTCGCATTCGTCCCGGCTGCATCACTCGCCTCCGCCCGCAGGGCAGAGAGATGGTTCGCCCCCAACCCCAACAGACCCACGGCCCCTGCCTGCACAGCCGTCCTCCTTGTGACCGCAGGATGCCTCCAATTGAGTTGCGTCATTACGCCTCTCCCTGCAAGAGATGAGGAGGTGACGTCAGTGCGTCACAGTCAGGATTGGGACGAGTATAACATAAGTCGCGGGAAGCGGGTGGTTTCACACGAAAGACCTCGCAGAATTTGAGAGACCATTGCTATACTGGAGAGAACTCAATTCAGGAGTTCGCATGACGGAAACCGCATCACAACTGTTGGCGACCTTTGAGACGCTCCCCGTCGAGGAGCAACACGAGGTTCTTGCTCAAATGCTTCGTCGCACGGGTGACTTTCCTGTCACCTTTCTGGCAGATGATGCGCTGACTGACATCGCTGATCAACTCTTCCAATCGCTGGATGCTGAGGAAGCCGATGGCGAACGCACCAACGCGGGGTGAAGTGTGGATTGTTGACCTCGGCATGGTGGCCAAGGTTCGTCCATGCCTTGTGATCAGCATTCCAGCGGATGATGAGAACGATCGAGTGCTTACAACTCTGGTTCCTCACACAACCAGTCTTCGTGGCTCCCGTTTCGAGATGCCTTCGAACGTCCGTTTCCTCAAGCCAGGTGCGTTTGATGCCCAGAACTTGGTCACGATCCCAGCAGTCAAGCTCGTGAGGCGTCTTGGCAAATTGCCCGACGATCAGTTGTTGGAAGTTGAAAAGTCGATTCGTCTCTGGCTTGGATTGAAGTCGTGACGGTCAAAGTCTCTGGCGATGCTGGCTCGTTCGATCGTATCGAAACGAACATTGGTCAAAGTGAGAGTTTCGAGAATTGACTTTTCCAAACATTCACGAATTCGCAGAGAGTCACCCCGGGCCTTACGAGCGTCAAATGGGGAAGGTGATCCTCAAATTACTTACGATCTTCGAGGGGCGAATACCAGATCCTGAGAGCCATGCCATTGTTACCAAACTCGCTGCCAATCCCGGCCAGTGGTCAGCGGGTCACGACGTTTTCGATGAGATCCGCCGCCGACTCGTTTCCCACCAATGGGTTCGCGTCTCAGTTCAAGATGCTCAATACTGCTTCGAGGAATCTTGCTGTCAGGCCATATATAATGGAACCATCCTTTCGCCCCCCCTTATCCCGGTTCGCCATTCTTCGTCGTCCCTCAAGCAATGGAGTTGTCTGGTAAGGTCGATGTGGCCGTCTCAGACGTTGTACGAATACTGACGTCGGACTGATCGTGCCGCGGGCTGTCATTTGATAAACTGCGAAGTCAGAAGGTAAGTGAAATGAATGTTCTCGTTCCCATGACGGACCGTTCCCAGCGTGTCATTACCCTGGCAGACGAGTCCGCCCGCAATGCTGGAATGCCTGCTGGGCCAGAGCACGTCTTGCGCGGATTGGTTGAAGAGCATGACGGCCTCGCAGGTCATGTGCTGGACGCGTATCGTGTCGACCTCATCCACATTGATCAGTGCCTGAATGAAACCACTTCTGATGATCGAGTGAGTGACTCAACATGCACCACGGGGTTGGATCAGCTCCTTTCATAGAGTGCGAGCATGAGTATCGAAGCATTCCTCTGGAACTACGCCGAAGGCGAGCCAGTCGATTTCGAATTCGATGTCGTGCGAGACATTCTTTCAACCGACGATACAAACTGGAATCCGGACTACGGGATTCTGACGATCCGCTTTTGCGACCCTGAGAGCCATGTCGATGTGTTTGTCGACAAGGATGGTCCCGTCACAAATCACATCCGGGGAATCATGGTGGATCGCCCCATCGTTCATCCTGATTACCTTTCTCGCGTGCTGAAGATTCTGCAACTCGGTAATGTCATGTTGTTCTACTCTGATAATACAACACCGAACTTCTGGAAGGAGGCGGACCCAAAACACTATCCGCCAGACCTTCTGGATCAACTCGGCACACCGCGATTCGTCGACTCGCCTGAGGGGCTCCTTCATCTACATCAATGAAATCCTCAGTCTCCGCAGGAATTGAACGCCTTGGTTCATGTCATTCTCAAACGGACAACGGGTGACAAAATCAACAAAGGACCCGAGTGGGATTTCTGCGGGGTACGGCAGGTTGAAAACCTGCCTCACGGTACCTTGACCATTTCCCTCAGAACTTCCCATCGCGAGTCTGGAAGTGGGTCGCTTTGCCGTGGGTTTCACCGCCCTGTTTGATCCAGTCGGCGGTCCATTCGATCAGTTGATCCAGGGTGACGCGAGGGACGCCGTAGCGTTGGTGACCGGCATGGCCGTTGTTGAGCAGGGCCGTTGAGGCCGGCTCACCCGAGAACTTGACCGGCTTGCCGAGTAACTCGCCGAAACGTTCGCAGGTGGCCCGAACGTCGACCAACTCCGGACCGGCGACGTTAACCACGTAGGGAGGCACCGCTGCGTCCGCCATCGCTGCGATCGCCATCGCGTTGGCGTCCGCCTGCCAGATGACGTTTGCATAGCCCATTGAAAGGTCAATCGTCTGCTCCGCCTGCACTTGCTGAGCGAGATCAACAAGCACGCCGTATCGCATCTCGACAGCGTAGTTCAGTCGGACGATCGTCGTCGGAACTTCATCTTGACGGCAGAAGAACTCGAACGTCCGCTCGCGACCGAGGGCTGACATCGCGTATTCGCCGACGGGACCGGGCGTGTCTGTCTCGACCGATCCTTCGCTGTCGGTCGGCACGAGCGGATACACGTTGCCGGTCGAAAACGACAGAATGCGACTGTCACGAAATCGACGGCAGATCAAGGCCGGCACATACGTGTTCATCGCCCAGGTCGTCGACGGATTATCTCCCGTGCCGAACTTCATCCCGGCCATGAAAATCACATTCGCTGCATCGGGGAGTCCGGCAATGAATGCCTCGTCGCCCAAATCACCCGCGATGGTCTCGATGCCGTCCGTGTGAAGTTGGTCTCGCAGTGTTTCCTTCGAGAAACGGCTGACGGCTCGCACCTTGCGATCGATTCCCGCCTGTTGTGATGCACGCACGAGCATGCGTGCCAGTGACGGTCCCATCTTACCGCCGACGCCGAGAATCAGCACGTCGCCATCGATACGGGACATCGCCGCGACGGCTGCGTTTGAGGGTTCGCTGAGCAGGGCTTCCAAATGAGAAACATCACGAATCATGGTGCAGCCTAGGGTAGTGAGAATGGGAACGGGTCGATATGTTGGGAGCGAGCAGACACGTATGATCGACACTCCCACCAATTTGTTGCAACCGCACGAGCCCTGGATGCTGCGTGCCTACGACCTCGCGCGGCGGGCATTCGAGGAAAACGAAGTCCCGGTCGGGGCCGTGATCGTGCATCAGGAGCGGGTCATTGGCGAGGGGTACAATCAACGAGAGTCGCTGAATGATCCGACCGCACATGCGGAGATGATTGCAATCACACAAGCAGCGGAGACGCTCGGATCGTGGCGGCTGATCGATTGCGTCCTGTATGTCACGCTCGAACCGTGCCCGATGTGTGCGGGGGCAATTGTGCAGGCAAGGTTGCCCACAGTCGTCTACGGCACAGTAGACCCCAAGGCGGGGGCCTGCCATACGCTGTTTCAACTCACCGACGACCCGCGGCTCAATCATCGTGCGACCGTCATCGGCGGTGTGATGCGTGAAGAGTGCAAACGATTGTTGCAGGAGTTCTTCCAGCAGCAACGGGCACTTGGCAAGAAGTAACGAGAAGGAGTCTTGATGTCGTTTGGTCCACAACCGCGAATCGCCGGAGCTTTGCCCGCCATTGGATGTATTGGATTGTTCCTCGCACTCATGCTCACCTGCCTGATGCCGCTGGTGATGTTCAATGTGATGCAGTCGGCGTTGGAACGTCTGCACCTCTCACCCGTGATGGCGACGTTGCTCGTGATGGGCATCTTTATCGGATCGGTCGTCAACTTTCCGGTCCATCGCTTCACACGACCCGACCCACAGCCGGAAGTGATGCTCGGGCCGTTCGGGTATGTGGCGCTCGGACCTCAGATTCGCAATCTGCGTCGTGAGACGGTGATCGCGGTCAATCTGGGAGGGTGTATTATCCCCTGCCTCATTGCTGTCTGGCAGATGCCGAATCTGCTTCAAGCCGACAGTGCAGTGACGGGTCGCCTGCTTGCCGTCAGCGCTACGAACATCGCTGCGTGCTATCTTGCCGCTCGTCCGGTTGCCGGGGTGGGCATCATGATGCCGGGTCTTCTCTCGCCGCTGGTTGCGGTCGGAATGACATGGTTGCTTTGCCCGGAGGCGATGGAGCAGCGAGTGTCGATCGCCTACGTCTCGGGGATCGCCGGGCCTGTCATCGGAGCCGACCTGCTCCATCTGCGTGACATTCTCAAGGTCCCCGTCGGCATGCTTTCGATTGGCGGTGCCGGGACGTTCGATGGGATCGTGCTCTCGGGCATCCTGGCTGCCTTGCTGGCGTGATCCCGGAATGTCTCAGGGGACGTTGAGCACGCGAGAATTGCCTCTCGGGACACGAGTCCATGTGCGGCGGAGCCGATCACGTCCGTCACCAAAATCCACGTAGAAGCTGTCAGCGGACACAAGCATGGCGGAGACAACATCGTTCCCATCGTCTGTCGCGATCGTGACATCACTGAACTCGCAAAACAGAAGTGAGACGTTGTCGTCCCCCCCACCAAGATCGATCGTCAAGTGCGGTTGACGACCTGTGGTCACGAGTTTTGTGGGCCGTCCATCGATCTTCGTGCCCGCCTGACCCTTAATCCAGAAGCCGAGGGCCAACTCAACGATCGTGAGTCGGTTGCGTGCATCGTTGCCCTGGATGTGCAGGCAGTTGTTCTGAGGGTCGTAGGACGTGATGACGTCTGAATGGAATGCGTCCTCGACGGAGAAAATATCATCCGTCACGAGAGACGACGTCGTGTTGCTGTGGATAATCTGATTGAGCGAAAGTCGCGGCAGGTCGACGATCGCCCGGACGAGGTCCTGTCGCAGATCGGCATCGTTCAGCATCGAGAAGCGGTCTCCCTTGAGCAGTCGTACAAACTGGTCCGAAATGCCTGCGGTTAACAGCGGGCCGACGCTCGCGCCCGGCAGGTGATCCTCAGCAAGTCCACCGACCCAGGCATCAATCTCGTCGACGTCTGCGTAGACCTGCGAAAGTCGAGACTGTGTCTCTGTGTTCGAAGTGATGTCGGAGAAGTCGGAGACCGCGGGCAAACCATAGGCGACCCGCAGTGCATTGTAGGGGGGGATGCCGTGGTCGCGTCCGCGTTGGATGTTCAGGGCAGCAAGGTCGAGCCCACCTGATCCCGGCGGCCCGAACAGGAAGCTGCGGACATCCTCAACAACAAGCGTGTCGATCTCCTGACAAGCCTGACCTTGCGCCCCCATTAACAGACGGTCAACCCGAGTGGGGTCCGCAACAAGTGAGTCAGGACGGAAGAAGGCATTCCGTAGAGCGATTTGTTCTCCACCGGCCAGTTGGAGGTTGGCCGACAACATGCTGTGTCCGAAGCGGTACAAGGCTGTCGAGAACTCATTGTTGATCGACGAATCGACTGCGGAGTCGTAGGCCGCGGAGGACACATTCGGAGCCGCCGGTCCGAGCAATGCGGGCAGAAACTCCTGATACGTCACTAACTGCATCTCGGCTCCGACAATCTTGCGGGCCAACTGGTAGATTTCCTCGTCCGTCGCCAACGGGTCACGCAAAGCGATCAGCGTCGCGAGTCGATTGTGCTCACGCACGAACAGTGTGTGCAGTGACGACAACAGAATGTTCTCATTCGCCCGCACGTCGCCAGCGAGAAACAGACTCGGGTCGGGTCCGCCAGCGTTCGGCAGTCCGGAAAGGTTGAAGGGGAGAAGGTCACCGTCACTTGTCTTCAGCTTGCCACTCACAAATGTCCGCAAAGCAACCGCTCGTTTGTCGTCCGATCCGTAAACGTTCGAGGCGTCGATGAATGCGGTGATGTCGTTCATGTGCTGGCGCGGCGTGCCGGCGGTGCCGGTTCCGGGCTGGAAGTTCGAGCGGTTGAAGAACAACGGCCCGGGGTACAACAGATCGGTCGGATTGATGATGTCGATGTCAGCCGTGCCGTTGTGACTGCTCGCTTCGGTGAGATCGATGTCGTGGTCAACGAATTGTCCCCATGCCCAGAGATAGTCGCTGCGACTACGATCGTTGTACTGGCTGCTGGCCTGCTGATTGACGACGTTGCTGATCGTCCGCGGGTTTTCGCGATCTGGCCATTCGACGATGGAGTCTCCCGACCCGTCACCTGGATAGTCGGCGGAGGTCTTGCGGTGCAACGGTGTCCCTGCATCCCCACCGATGGAGTTACCCGTTCCATCGATGCTGCGAGTTTCGGTCAGCCGCACGCGGTAGTCACCCGCTGTCGTCGGATGCGAGGAGGAAAGGAAGAACGCAACCAGTAAGATCAACCGTGCGGATATCGATGGTTCTACCGTCGTTGAAGGCTGATGGCTTTGACTTAGAAATCGAAATCGTCGCTTGGCCGAAGCGGCTCGACTGGCATGAATCTGCATCGGTGGTCATTCCCGGAAAACAATTTGACTCGGGTGAGTCGCCGTTCCGGGAGTTGTCTCGATGCCTCAGACGTTTGAAAACGCCGTTTCAACTCGGCGTTGAAACGTGGGAATCCTCCGTCCTCCTCCCCTTCCTCGACGCGCGAGGAGCTCCGTCCAGCGGTTTTCCGTTTATTCGGCAGGTCATCTCCCGAGTGAATCGCAGCGATTCTCACTCAGATGTCATTCGTGGCTAGAACTAACGAACAACCTATCAGCGACCGGGACCTCTGGGGAGATTCCGTTGAACAGAAAACAGGAGAGCAACTTCTGATGCTTCTCTGACGGGATCAATCATCACGACACGTGGCGATTGGGAAACGTTGGCAACACGAAAGTGCAGATTCTGAGGAGTCCGGGAATGACCTCTCACTCGTTCGCTGCGATCGCCTCACGGGATCTGCGTTTCTCTGCAAGATAGTCGCGTCTTGCCTGAAGAAACGCCTCTCGCCGTTCAGCTGCACGTTCCGCAGCCAGTCTCCTTTGTTCAGCGACCTCTTCCTCGCTGGCTGCCATCGTGGCGGATCCCTCACGCAGTCGGGCGAATTCCTGTGTTTGCTGCTCCTGACGGGCGCGGGCCATCGCCTGTTGCCGCTGTTGGGACACCTGCATCTGCCGCTGAACCATCATCATCTGCTGGATTTGCATGAACCCCTGCTGTGCGCCTTGAGCGCCCGCGAGACCTCCGCCTCCCTGAGTCCCACCCCCAAACGCACCTCCGGCACGGATTCCCTGTGCTCCGCCCCCCGCTCCCATCCCACCCTGACAGCCCGTCTGGCCGAAGGCAGTTCGCTCTGCGTGGAGCCCCCAGAGACAAGCCAGTGCAATCGCAGAGAAACTGACGATTCGAGAATTCTGAATAGGACGATCTGACGTTTTCATCGGATTCTCCTGTCAACAAAGGATGCCGCGAGTTCCAAATTCTGGTGTCACCCTTGTTGAAACGGAAAACGGCTCTGCGTTTCAACAGGCAGAGACCTCGACGGAACGTTTTCTTCCCAAATCCCTGATCGACGCACGACTCATTCGACGTTCTGGGCGGCAGTTGCGTCGCGTGAGTTGTTATGCTGGAGAGGATCGTTTTGCAGACTATTCATTCTCCTGTCACTAAGCGAAGCATGGCAACGACCTCAGACGAACACGATGAGCTTGTCGAGCGAATCGCCAAGGGGGATGAGACGGCTCTCGCAGGCCTGTTCTCGTTCTATCGCGATCGGCTGTGGCGGATCGTCAATTTCCGTCTCGACCGGCGTCTGCAGGGACGGGTCGATGCGGACGACGTGCTGCAGGAGGCGTACCTCAACGCCGTGCAGCGAATGGACCGTTTTCTGCATGATCACCCACGATCGTTCTTCATCTGGATGCGGATGATTGTGACGCAAACTCTAATCGACGTGCATCGCCGCCATATCGGCGCCCAGAAACGTGACGCCTCGCGAGAAAAGTCGCTTCAGGGCCGCTGGTCCCCCTCCTCGACCTCTTACTCGCTTTCCTTCCATCTTCTCGGACATCTCACCTCCCCCTCTCAGGCCGCGTTGCGGGCCGAGTTGTCCGAACAGATCGATCTCGCGCTCGGAGGCATGAGCGACATCGATCGTGAGGTGCTGGCACTCCGCCACTTCGAGGAGTTGAGTAATCTGGAGACTGCACAGTTGCTTGGTCTGAGTGAGCAGGCGGCCAGTCTGCGTTACATCCGAGCCATCAGCAGACTCCGCAACGTCCTCGAAGCCATTCCCGGATTCTTCAACGAGTGATCCTTCCTTCTCCTCTGACTTCCGACTCGAACGTGACCAACAACGATCTCACAGCCGAACCTCTGGGCATGCCTCGACACGAGTGTGCAGACGGTCTGCCTGCGCGAGAGAAGATCGAAGTGCTTGCCACGGAGTTCACCGAAAAACTGCGTCAGGGAGAGCGCCCATCGATCGAGGAGTACGCGGCTCAATATCCGGTGCAGGCTGAGGAGATCCGTCGTCTCTTTCCACTGGTCGAAGCGATGGAGTGCTGGAAGGGAGACAAGGCCGCAGAGGCCGAGAGCCCCAAGATTCCAGAGACGTTTCACATCGAACGACTGGGCGACTGTCGCATTCTCCGCGAGATCGGACGGGGCGGCATGGGCGTCGTCTTCGAAGGCTATCAGGACCCACCGGGCCGTCGTGTCGCGGTCAAGCTGTTGCCGTGGAAGCATGATGCCGATTCTCCCTGGCGTGAGCAGTTTGCCCACGAAGCGCGACTCGCTGCTCGACTGCGACATGCGAACATCGTGCCGGTCTATCTGTACGGCGAGCAATCGGGGTTCAGTTATTATGTGATGCCGTTCATCGTCGGGGTCGGCCTTGATTGGATCATCAAGCGTCTCGGCCAGGACGACGGCGTGGTCTATGCCGACGAGATCCGCCGCGCTCGAACCATGAATGGTCAAAGCCAACCGGACGAGGAGTTTCCTCAACCGTCAACGAAAGTCGACGCGTCTTTCCCTCCCCCCTTCGGGTCCCCGCCCGCTCGTGGTAATCGCCAACTCACCCGGAATTCCTGGACGAAGATCGCCAAGATCGGGGTGCAGGTTGCAGCCGCACTGCGTCACGCTCACAAACAGGGCCTTCTGCACCGGGATGTCAAACCGGCCAACATCCTGCTCGACACCGACGGCGTGGTCTGGATTACGGACTTCGGCCTCGCCCGACAAATCTCCAGCGTCGACGACACTCCCAGCTTCGCTGGCACGTTGCGATACATGTCCCCCGAGCAACTCGCCGGCCTGGCAGACGAACGCAGCGACGTCTACGGTCTCGGCATCACGCTGCTCGAACTCTGCACGTTGCAATCAGCGTTTAGCGGTCGATCTAAGTCGGAGTTAACTCGGGCCATTCGGGCCGGCGATCGACAGATGCCCACCGATCTCAAAATCCCCGCCCAGTTGGAATCGATCATTTTCACCGCCTGTGCAGCCGATCCTCAATCGCGATACCAGTCGGCCGACGAATTGACGTCTGAGTTACTTCGCTTCATCAACAACAGCCGATCGGGTGATTCCCCCCGAGGCTGGTTTGGTCGACGCGGTTGATGCCTGTGCCCAATCGGAGTCTGATGAGCAATTGATCTGTCGAGGACGTGGCGATCCTTGACGGCACCCCTGCCCAGCTGTTGAATGACGAATGTTCGCACTCATCCTCATGAGGGGCGTCGTGTCCGATACAGAAAAGCAACTCCCGTCGATCGCTATCGCAGTAGCCCTGTTCATCCTTGTGGGGGTGTTTGGCTGGGCCTTTTTGGCTGCTCAATATGCTCATGCCGAAGAAGGGTGGCGTACCAACGGCACTCAGGAGCTTGAAGACGACATGGTCTCGCCCGCCAATCAGCGTCGGGGGACCCGAGGCGTTCAACGGTCCGCGGTCTCTGCGTTTTTGGACTTTCTTGGTAACTCATGTCGGCAACTCCCAAACGCGCCGGCGGTGATTGGCTTCAATCTCAGGAACCGTCTATGGCTCGTCGGGCTGATCGGCCTCGCCGAGTTGGGCGTCGTCGGCATTGCCTTCTGGATGCGTTCACTTGAGAAGCAATGGGCCAAACCGAAGAAGCGTCGACGACGGAAAGAGATTGTTTCTCCCTACTGAGGTGACACGCGGTAAGCTGGAGCATCTATGTCAATCATCCCAGTGAAAGGTCTGTATGAGACACATCTCAATGTGAGAGACCTCGAACGGTCGATCGCCTTTTACCGGGATGTCATTGGTCTTGAACAGGCATTCGAGACGTCCGATCCACGGCTGGCGTTCTTCTGGGTCGGGGGACGTGAACGGTCGATGCTCGGCCTGTGGGAGTCCGGCAACATCCCCAACGTGATGCGTCTGCATCTGGCCTTTCAGGCGACGGTGGAAGACGTTCTGAGTACTCCATCGAAACTTGTTGCATCGGGTCTGCAACCGCTCGGAATCAACGAGGAGCCGGTCGAAGAACCGGTTGTCATCGGATGGGTACCCTGTGTCTCGATCTACTTCAACGACCCGGACGGACATCTGCTCGAATACATCGCTCCGCTTGACGAACCACCTCGACCCGAGGTCGGCGTGATCCCCTACAGCGAATGGTTGGCCTAATGGACCGTCACAGCTAAGAATTCGGGTTGGGTGGCTGGGTCAGACCAACGGGATGGCCCCAATGATGTTCGGCACGGTTTTT
>JAGQPX010000126.1:0-10507 GCA_020426505.1 Planctomycetaceae bacterium
CCTCATGCTCAAACGCCTCGCACCTGTCAAATCATGAATTAGAAAACTGGCTCTAAGTCGGCAATCATTTACCACATTCCCAGGAGCCGGAATCAAGGCGAGCAGATACTGGCGCGATACATCCGTATTGGTGGTGGCCATATCGATGAGTTGACGCTGGATCGATCACGTGGGTATCTCCCCGTCGAATATGTATCGTTTAGAAAACGGAACAGCCAACCGTCTGTGACCGTCAAATTCGATTACCCGGATGACGTCGAGATGCCTCTTGCTCCATCAGGCTGGACGACCTCATGGATGCTTGCTAACGGCACAGTGCAAAGGGTCGAAAAAGTACGAGTCATTGAGGCGGGACTTGACGACTCATCTGTCACACCCGAGACGTTCACGATTCCGATCCTCGAAGGGACGGAGGTCATCAATGCTCGCATCCACGGGACCACAATCTACTCGATCATGTACGACGGGACTTTATGGTTGCTCAAGCGGAGAGGGCCTTATTGGGAGGGATAGGAGCGGATCAAACGGGAGGCCGTCAACGATGGTCTGAGGTCCCGAGATTGACATTTCGTGCGGGCGATACACGTCGATTGGGTGAGACGATCGCAGTTCTGCACCTCAGGTCAGATTACGGATCGACGGAGATTCCCGCTGTCCGGTTGGACTCTGTGTCTTGAGCGGGTATTCTATGGAACACCATTTCTCGGCTTGCACGAATTCAGTTCCGCGTGAAGGGACGGTTGGGTCCCGTGCATGTCCGGTGTCTGGGTGTGATCGGTCGGCGCGGGAAGCGAGAACGGGGTCGGAGGAGGGCAAATGACAAAGGTACTTGTCGTCGATGATTCTGCGATGGATCGTCGGATTGCAGGCGGTCTGCTGGAGAAGAATCTGGGTTGGATCGTCACCTACGCAGTCGACGGCAAGCAGGCATTCGCTCAACTCGACGAGTCTCCCCCGGATCTGATCCTCACCGATCTCCAGATGCCCGAGATGAACGGGCTCGAACTGGTTCAGGCAGTGAAACGGACACATCCGTTGATTCCAGTCGTGTTGATGACGGCTCAGGGAAGTGAAGTAATCGCCGTCGAGGCCCTGGAGCAAGGGGCCTCCAGCTATGTGCCGAAGGATCAGTTGGGGCATGACCTGTGCGACACCCTCGAACGTGTGGTCGCGGCAGCCGGCGATCGACGCACACAGCGACAGTTGATGCAACAGATCCGCACCCTGGACTGCACCTTCGTACTCAACAACGATCCTTCAATGCTCACCTCGTTGGTCGCTTACCTGCAAACGCTGTTGAACGACATGGGTCTACTGGCGGAGGTCGAACGTTTGCGGGTCGGTGTCGCGTTGGAGGAAGCCTTGCTCAACGCGGCCTACCACGGCAACCTGGAGGTCAGTTCCGACCTGCGTGAGACGGACCACACCGCCTACTACCAACTCGCCCGGGAGCGGACAACTCAGGAACCCTATGCCAATCGTTCGATCTACGTGGAGGCGAAGCTGAATCGTGAGGAAGTTCGTTATACGATCCGCGATGAAGGCCCAGGATTTAATCCAAGTGAACTTCCCGATCCGACGGATCCTGCAAACCTGGAGCGTCCCTGCGGACGAGGACTGTTGCTGATGCGGACGTTCATGGATGAGATCGAGTACAACGACATCGGCAACAAAGTCGTCATGGTGAAGCGAGCTGCATCTGTTTTATCCGACATCGAAGCGCCTGAGCCAGCGCCGATCTGATTCCGCTCACCGCTGAGAGACGTCGACGATCGTCCCGCGACTCACGAACACCAGCTGCAACGAGATGCAGTCCTGCGTCAAACCGTATGTCCGGGCGACGGCGGTTGCATAGGCGTTCAGTTGGCCACGGTAGTACTCGACCCGCATGCGCAATTCCACTTCATTCTGTGCATCAATGAGATCGGTCTTGAAGTCGATCACCTCCGCAGCGACGAGCGAGTCTCCGTCTCTCAGCAGGACAAGTCGATCGATGTTTCCCGTCATCAATTCTCCTTGCTGTGCGACGGCAATCGATTGCTCACGTCTTACTTCCGGAGTCAGCACTCGCTCGGCAGGTGAGGGCTGATCACCTCGACACCAAGGCATCCCCTTGCTGTCGGCATACCGTCCTCGACTAAGAAGCTCGTGAATCTCCTCTGTACCGAGCATCTTGCCAAACGACTGCATCGCCTCCCGGATCAGGACTTCGCCAAAACCCCTCTGACGCGCGACGTGACGCAGCATCTCATCGTCGGGCATTCCGTTCTCCAGCCATTCAATCTGCTCAAACCACACATGGATCAGCGACCCCAACGTGAGTGCTCGATCATCTTCCGATCCAACAACGTCGATCAAGGAGACTCGGTGCGGCGCTGCATCATGCCGCGACGGAGCGACTCGTGACAATCCACGTGTGCGTCCCTCCGGCATGGGTGCGAGATTCACACAAACTTGTGTCGATGAATCTGTCTCGTCCGACGGTGCAGACCGTGAAGGATCGTCCAAACCTTTGAACCATTGTGGGTCACCCAATTCCTCAAGCGGCTGGTTCGGCAACACGCGATTCATCAGATTCAGCCCAGCTCGCACGAGTCCTGCCGGATTCTTCGGGAGCTTTGACTCTTTCTCTCCAGAGACCGGCACGATGACGTGTAGCGCATGGACCGCGCGGGTGAGTGCGACGTACAACCGGCAGAGGGTCTCTCGCACGACATTGTCAGTTCTGCATTGGAGTGCCTGTTGCATTTCAGGGGGCAACATCGCATGAATCTGTTCGTTGCGATACAGGCAGATGCTTTCGATGGGTGCGGTCGGCTTGGAACGACCGACGAAGAACTTCGGCGACCGCCCCTTGAGGTCGTTCTCCACGAGCGGGACAACGACAACATCGAACTGAAGCCCCTTCGACTTGTGAAACGTCATCACCTGGACGCGTGCGGGGCTTGGGTCGACGAACTTCTCAGCCTTTAACGAGTCGACGAAGTCTCGCGGACGAAGTGATGGCTGAGCATCGTATTGATCGGCAAGTTCCAGCAATTGTCCGAGCCTCAATCGCTCGCGCTCGCTACAGGACGGCAGCAGGAGCCTCGCCCACCTGCGGAGCGACGGTCCGTATCCTTCTTCGACGAGCGAACGACGCACCTCGGCAGAGACCGCACTGGCGTGTTCGTCATTCATATGATCAACAAATACCCACTTCTCGGCCAGCGGCGACTGGCTGACATGAAATCTTGCGACCGTGTCGCCCGGATGATCGGCCATTTGCAGCAGAGACATCATCGCCTGCACGGACGCTGCATCCGTGACATAGTTGCCTCCTTCCTCGGAGGCCTCGATCCCCAGTCGCCTCAACTCGTTCATCACATCAGTGATTTCATCATGCGTTCGCAGCAAGACTCCAACGGATGCCCACGGTGTGTTCCGTGAGATGGCGGCCACCCGTTCGGCAGTTGATCGCAAGGCCGCATCCTTGGGTTTTTCTTCCTCACTTGCTGGAGCGGATCCACCCACAACGCACGCATAGCCAGGCAAATCCTGTTTTGCAGTTGTGTGAGTTTCGAAAGCGTCACACCAGTCACGGATGCACGCGTCGTATTTGTCCAGGTTCGGATGCTGCGTCATCCCCGTGAAGATGCGATTGACCAATTCGATGACGGGAGGAGACGATCGAAAACTCTGGTTCAACGGAAGAACTATGAGTTGAGGGAACTGATCTTTCAGTTCGTCAAACAGTTCCGCAACGCCTCCCCGCCATCCATAGATCGCCTGCTTGATATCCCCCACACAGAAAAATGATGTTCTCTGGTCAGCTTTCGCGATCCGCACTGCGAACGGAGAAAGCACGTCCCATTGCACGGGAGCCGTGTCCTGAAACTCATCGAGCAGCAGATGCGAGACGTCACGGTCGAGCCGATAGGCAACGTGCGGCATCCCCTGCCTAGCGAATGTTTCCTGCAACTCGCGTGGGACGTCGTTGAAGCAGACCGCTCGCTTTTCATGCTTCAGCTGTCGATATACTCCGGCAAAACGTTCGAGCAGCTCATAGGTTGCTCGCGTTTGCTGATCGAGTTCGCCGATCAACACCGCACGTGCGTTGTCGATTAACTGCTGATACAGCTGCACGGCGAATGGCGACAAAACTTTTCCGTAGTACTTGAGACTGCCGTTCATGACAGCCCCGGCGATTCCTCCGTCAACGAATGACTCCCAGTCCTCGTTCATCAACGTGTCGAGATCCTTGAGGCGGGCCTTCTCGATACTCTTGTGTTTGGGGAGATCGACCTGCTCCAGCGTCCGGATCGCTTGCTCGAACTCTGCATCGGTCATCCGTTTGAGCTGGGGCAGCTTTTTCCACGCGAGGGCGTCAGACTGTTCATAGACCTCGTAAAAGTTATTGATGGTGTCGCGGACCAGGTTGGTGACGTTGCGGCCTGCGTCTCCTTTCTCCAGTAGGTTCGTCAAACGACGGATGTCGGCTGTCGTTTCCTCCCGGATGATCGCTGCGAGCGCCTCCTGTCGCAGAAGTTCGTCCTGCTGTTCGTCGATGATTGTCCAGCCGGGGGGAAGGCCGAGTTCCAGCGTGTAACTGGTGGCGACACGGCTGAAGAAACTGTCGAGCGTGCAGACCTGCAGGCGATGCAACTCGTGAGTGAGACCGTGCAGCACTTGCTGAAAGTCGACTGGCTGCAGACACGGCTTGTCTATTTCATCCGCGAGCGCGACTGCCTTCTCTTTGGACAATGCTGCGTCGGCCAGACGCTTCATCACTCGCTCAAGGATCTCTCCTGCTGCCTTGCGGGTGAACGTCGTCGCCAGTATCTCGTCGGGTGGGGTCCCTTCAACCAGTTGCCGCAGGTATCGATTCGTCAGCTGGAACGTTTTGCCCGTGCCGGCTGAGGCGCGGATCATGAGTTGCTGGGCGGTCAGGCTCATTCGGGCACCATCCGCTCGTAAACGTCATCCTGACAGATAGCCGCGTAATCTGCGGAGTACTCAGGTGGCGGATCGGTCGGTGGCCAGAAGACGCCGTCGAGGATTTGACGACCTACTTCATGAACCTTCGCATCGGCAGACGCCAGATCGACATCGGACCAGTCTGCGATGTGCTCCGCGACTGCACCAGAGTCACGAGGCAGTACGACATATCCCATTCGAACCTGTCCTTCGACACCCAGTTGCTTCGCCAGATGTCGATAGAGTGGCAACTGCAGGTCGACCCACTCCCCCTGTTGACGATGCACCTTGTCAGGCGGCTTGCCGTTGTCGCTCGATTTGTAATCAAGCAGAACCCATTCGCCACTCTCGCGATGCTGATCGATGCGATCGATACGTCCGCGTAAACGGATGTGTCGATCCTCATCAACGGGAAGCAGCACTGGCGGACCGTCTTTCGGTTCTTCGACGAAGCGGATCGTCCAGCCTTGCGACGCTCGCTCTGCCTCCCAGGCGGCGAAGGCGATGAGTCGACGACGAATCTGCTCAATCTGCACGCTCACCGCAGGCAGTCTTAGCTTTCCATAGACCATGTTCGCTCGCACATCGAGTCGATGCGTCACAAACTCCTTGATCTCCTCGACGTGTGTCGAGTCTTTCAGGTCGCTGACCCCGAAGTCGGCGAGGACATCGTGAAGCAGGGTGCCAAAGTCCCGTGCATCCATCTCTTCGACTCGATCATCGACGGGCTCCAACCCAAGCACATGCTGCAGATAGTAACGGTACGGGCAGGCAATGTACGAGCGAAATGCGGTCACACGAATACTGTCGACAGGCGCCTCCAAAGGCAGCGGCTTCGGCACCTCCAAGCCACGGGTGTTGTCTGTCGAGGTCGTCTCCGCGAAGCGAGGCAATGGTGGCGGGGCTTGCGAGTCTTCTCTGAAGAATCGTTTCACGCGTCCCGCCGTCTCCTGTGGATCGCACGCGAACAGCAAGCGGCTCGGCATCAGTGGGTCACCTCGCCGGTCGCGACGCCCTGCGATCAACGTCACGTTCTCTCGACACGCCAGAATCGCGCTTAACGCATACGCATCACGCGCATACCGCCGGTCATTGTCGACAATCCCGAGTGACTGTCGGAGTCGGTTTGGCAGGAACAAATCCGAACTCACGGATGCTGGGATGTATTCCTCATTGAATGACGTCACCACCAATGCGGGTGCGTCGTCGAAGCGAAGTTCGAGCCAACCAAGCAGTTCGACCGCTGTCGGATCGGGCGGCGGTGGGACGGTCTCCACATCCAACTGGTCGAGCGTCAGTTGCAACGCCTGTGCCCCGGTGACGACCGGCTGTAAATCAGCGGGAACGTTCGCATGACCGGTCAGCACATCCCGCAACTTCCCGACCGCCTCCAATTCCATGCGGTCCGCCGCGACGTTCGGGTCATACCCATTCTCGCCAACGACCGTGATGAGCAGCGAAAGGATCGGCTCGGACCACTCACTCAGGGGGCGAGGATCCCCCCTTAACTCCAAGAGCAGTTCACTCACGAGCGTGTGCGCCTGTTTGATGGGTGCGTACTCCTCCGCCTTGCCCAGCCAAAAGCCCAGCTTGATCTGCAGATGCCGAATCAGATAGTCGTCAAGGTTCTGAATCCAGGTCGGAGGCACACCCGATTCGACCAGCCACCTCTCGACATCCGGATGTCGCACCAAGTTCGCGAACGGCTGCGAGCGATCCGCCTCCAGACAGGCTCGAACAGCATCGAACAGCCGGAACATGCTCGTGTTGGGCAACGTCTTGCCGACGACCCAGCGAGAGGGCACCTCATACTGTTTCAATCGCTGTTGAATCTGAGTGACCAGCGACTCGTCGGCAGGTCCCACGGTGATCTCATCTGCTCGGTAATGCCCGTCGAAACTCGAGAGCACCCGCACCGCTTCATCCGCCTGATCCTGCGGTCCATCGACGACCCGCAACTGCTCAGGTGCCAGATCGATGCGTGCCGACTTCCACGGCTCCGGACGAAGACACCCGTGCTCGTCAAAGTGCGAGGAGAGTCCTACCGGAGCATGAATCAAAGCGGTGACGTGATCGGCGACCTGATCGATCATCGCACGTGTCATGCGATTCAGGTCAGCTGTCCCCAGCAGTACGATCTCCTTGTCTGTCCGACACTCGTGCTCACGTACCGCGACGATTCTGGCGGTCTGTCGGTCCCACAGATGATACCCATCCAGCATGTCGAGGTAGTTTTGCTGTGCGACCCGCAGGGCCTCCCATCTGCGTTTCTCCGGGAAGCCGGTGATCGTCTCCCCCTGCTTGAGCACGTCCTCGAAGTCGAGCAACTCCGCTGCCAATTCTCGGTGCAGTCCCCAGAGCAGTTCCCCCAAAGCCATCCAGCCGTCGACATCACCATCGTCCGGGATGTCGCGCAGCACGTACTCCGCCTGCGGTCGAGGCAACTGCCGCATCGCCTCCGCCCACGCCAAATGTTGAACCAGCATGTCAGCAAAGGGTCGCTGCGGCTCGTACAGCAGTTCGGGGAATGTCCCCTCCGTCACGAGTTGCGGCGGGATGACACGATCATTCGTCCTCTCAACCAGAATCTCCAACAGCCGCCGACACGCCCGACGACCAGGCAGCACGACGACGACCCCACTCAGATCCGTCAGGCCACCGCTGCCGTAACGCTCCACCAGCCAATCCGCAGCCGCAGGCAGAGCGGGCCGACTCCAATCCAAATACGTCCGTGTGATCCCCATGCCTTCCAGAGTACGCCCCCCCTCGCCACGAGGCAACGCCGCGAGTCGCTTCCAATGACCGGGGAAATCGGTTGTTCGATCTCGTCATTTGCCAGCACGAGATACAAATCAACACGCCGGCGAGGAAGCGAAGTGGAAAGGCGCACGAGTCCGACCGATGACAGTTCGTCGCAAGGAGCATGCCCCTTGCAGAAAAAGGGCACGGTGGCACCCCTCGATTTGCCGATAAAAGGAGATGGATGAGTGTGCCGCGAATCCGGAAATGCAGGTGGGCGCCTCAACCCGTTGCGGTTCAATCGGTTACAAAGGGCGGCACCATGCAGAACAGCGTCAATGTCCTCGCTTTGGTTAAGGACGGCGAACGGTACGTCTTTCTCTATGACGAGAAGAGCGTCTCGACACTGCTGCAAACGCTCGGCCGCTACGCCGCCGATCCGGAGCTGAACTTCAGCTGGTACGACGCTGCCGTGCTCAGTCAAAAGGTGCGACGTCTTCAGAGTGAGACCGAGGAACCGACGACCTTCCGACGCTCGGCGTGAATGTACTCATCACGCTCCGCGTGATGTGACTTACGCGATCGGCAGACGAATCGCTTTTCGACGTGATCCTGAACATCCGCTCGTCACGCGGAGCGTGACGGCTACTTTCCCTCATGCAAACCGCGATCTCCGCCTTTCTGCGATATCTCAAGATCGAACGCAATGCGTCTGAGCTGACGATCAAGTCGTATCACGACGACTTCGAGAGTTTGCTCGACTACTTTCAGGATCGTGTGGGACATGTGCCGTCACCGAGTGGTGTGACCATCGAGATGCTGCGGGGGTACGTCACGTATCTGCACGATTGTCAGTATGCCCGCACGACGATCGCTCGGAGACTCGCCTGCCTGCGGAGCTTCTTTCGCTACTGTTGTCGCGAAGGCATCTGCGAGGTCAATCCGGCTCGGGCTTTGCGAACGCCCCGCGTCGGGCGCAAACTGCCGCACTTTTTGACGACCGAACAGGTCGCCTCACTTCTCGAAGCCCCGCCTGCCAATGACACGATGGGGCTGCGTGACCGGGCCATCCTGGAGACACTTTACTCCGCCGGATTGCGTGTCGCCGAACTTGTCGGACTCAACCTCAAGGACTGGGATCGAGGCGCGAATATCCTGCGAGTGCTCGGTAAAGGTCGTAAGGAACGCATCGCCCCCGTCGGCAAGTATGCTGCCAAGGCACTCGATCATTGGCTCGAAGTCCGAACGCCGGATCCCAATGCGAAGCCCGAACAGCGTGATGCCATGTTCCTCAACAAGTTCGGACGACGACTGACCACGCGCAGCGTCGGACGCATGCTGGAGAAACATCTCAAGGTGACAGGTCTCGACTCGATCACTTCGCCCCACACGCTGCGTCACAGCTTTGCGACCCATCTCCTCGACGGCGGTGCCGACCTGCGTGCGGTTCAGGAACTACTTGGTCACAAAAGTCTGACGACGACCCAGATCTACACCCACGTCAGCACCCGCCGCATGCGCGAGACATACGAACAGGCTCACCCGCACGCCAACCGCGCGGGGTAACAAATCGTCGCCGTTCTGCTGTAATCGTTCACAGGCCGGGACGTGAAATGTTGGGGATTGGTCTTTTCTGAATTGGTGATTTCGGCGACACCTTGGCGATGGCAAGGATGTCGGAGATACCGCCGGAGCTGGCTGACGAGATGACGCCTGCGGTGCGGGCGTTTGTGGAGTCGTTGCTCGCGCGGATTGCCGAGCTCGAAGCCCGGTTGGGGATGACGCCGCAGAACTCGTCGCTGCCGCCGTCCAGTCGGCATCCGCATGCCAGACCGGTGTCGCACAAGCCAACCGCGAAGAGGAAACGTGGTGGCCAGAAGGGACACCCGAAGCACGAACGAACGCTGTTGCCGCCCGAACGAGTCGACGAGACCCTCGTGTTGAAGCCGACGGCTTGCCGCCGCTGTGGGCAGCGACTGACGGGGACTGACCCCGAACCGTGGCGTCACCCGGTGTGGGAGCTGCCGGAAATCAAGCCGACGATCACCGAATACCAGCAGCACCGGCTGCGTTGCCCAGGTTGCGGGACATCGACGTGTGCCGAGTTGCCGCGCGGCGTTCCCGCACATCAGTCCGGTCCCCGGCTCACCGCCTTCACGGCGTTGTTGATGGCTGCTTCCGGCAGAGCAAACGGCGTGTCGCCTTGTTCTGCGAGTCGGTGCTGAACATCCCTTGCAGCACCGGCTTGGTGGTGAAGTTGCAGAACCGAGCGACCGAGGCGCTGCGCGGGGCGTACGAGGAGTTGGTCGCCGAACTGCCGAGGCAGCCGGTGCTGGGCATCGACGAATCGCCTACGAAAGAGGCGAACCGCAAGGCGTGGTTGTGGACGTTCGTGGCGGAGGAGTTCACGCTGTTCCGCGTGACCGAGACTCGCCAGGCCGACATTCTCGACGAACTGCTCACTGCGGACTTCGACGGCATCGTCACCTGCGACCGGGCGAAGATGTACTTTCGTTTGCCGCGACTGCAATGGTGCTGGGCGCATCTCAAACGGGACTTTCAAGCCCTGGCCGAGTGCGGCGTGAGCGTCGCCCGGAACCTCGGCCGGAAACTGCTCGACGAGACGCAGCACGTGTTTCGTCAGTGGACGCGCTGCCGCGACGGCACCATCACGCTGGCGGGACTGAAGTCATCGCTGGGGCAAACTCGCCGCCAGGTCGACGCCTTGCTGCGGCGCGGCCTGCGCTGCCGTCACGCGAAAACGTCCGGCCTCTGTCAGCAACTGCTGCACCACCGCGAACGACTGTGGACG
>JAGQPX010000126.1:10601-22382 GCA_020426505.1 Planctomycetaceae bacterium
AGAGTGCTGCGGGCAGCCGCTTCGTGGAGACCTTGCTGAGCGTGATCGAAACCTGCCGGCAGCAAGAGCGCGACGTCTTCACCTTCGTCACCCACGCAATCCAACACCACCTCAACCGCAAACCACCCCCCTCACTCCTCCCCAGGGTGTGAACGGTTACCGAGTCGATGGCAAATTTGCGAGATAGAAGCACTTTGTGTTGGTAAGACACTGGTGTGGCATTGCACGGACTTACAGCCAACGGTGACCGGATTGTGGGCACCCAACTTGCGAAGGGCTCATTTCCGGTCGATTTCAGCACGAATTCATGCGGGAACGAGATTTGCCAGATACGGCCGTACCATTCCTGGTTCTTTCAAGGTCTTGCCCGGTGGTTTATGGAAGCACGTTCCCAGCCTTTTCGCCACATGAAAATCATTGCCACGCTCGGTCCCGCCACCGAATCGCGAGAGCGTCTTGGACAGTTGATCAGTGCGGGGGTCGATATCCTTCGTTTAAATATGGCCCACGGATCCATGAAATGGGTTCGCGAGACCGTTCAGCGAATTCGTGATGTATCCGCCGAGTTGGACCGGCAGGTCGCGGTGATGATGGACATCAAGGGACCGGAAATCCGGACGGGTGTCGTCAAGGACCGGATCACATTGCAGACGGGTGATCTGATCGAGTTTCGTCCTAAGATGGCCAAGCCGAGTGACGAGTCGATTGTGAGTGTGACGGTCAACTATCCGGAACTCGCAGATGACATCGAGGTCGGGCAGATCGTCCTGGTGGATTGCGGCTTGATCCGGTTGAAGGTGCTTTCCAAGGACGCTGGCAGGGTCCGCTGTGAGGTGATCACTCCGGGTCACCTCGATTCCCGGAGACACATTAACCTCCCCGGTGTACACGTCAAATTGCCGTCGCTGACAGAGAAGGATGTTGCCGATCTCAGCGCTGGGGTCGCCGCCGGGATCGACTTCGTCGCATTATCGTTTGTCCGTCAGGCGAGTGATGTGGAAACGTTGCGTGCGTTGTTGGACGAGTTGGGATCGCCGGCGCGGATCGTCTCCAAAATTGAGGAGCAGGCGGGTGTTCGCAACATGCAGGAGATCATCAGAGCGTCCGATACGATCATGGTCGCCCGCAGAGATCTGGGAATTGAAATTGCGTACCATCAGTTGCCGCTGGTTCAAACCCAGTTGGTGCGTGCATGTGAGGCGGAAGGCAAGCCGGTCATCATTGCGACACACCTGCTCGAATCAATGATAAATTCCCCCATGCCGACACGTGCGAAGATCTCCGATATCTCCAATGCGGTCCGTGAGCAAGCCGATGCCGCGATGCTCTCCGGCGAGACGACGTCGGGCGCCTACCCGCTCGAATCGGTCGAGGTCTTCAAGAATATCATCCACAGTATCGAACCGACCATCGAGCCAAAGCTGAACTCACGCATCGTCCTGCGAGAGCCCAAAGCGAAGATGTTGAGGTCTGCTGCTTCGCTGGCTCAGGAGTTGGGTCAATCCGGGGTTTGGGTGGTCGTCATCACGAATGCCCTGGCAAACGAGAAGGTCATTGACACGATGCAGCTGCGGATGTTGGAATACAATTCGTCTGGTCCTGACGACGCAATGATCGTCTTCCGACTGTTTGGGAATGAGATTCGCTTTCTCTTGATATCATCAGGGGAATCGTACGCGATCGGATGTGTCACTGCGCGCTTCCCGTGCAGAGACAGCCGTTTCAGTGAGCATCTCCGATCGTTTCATCGCGCCGCACCAGTTCGATTCTTGACCCGCGAATGCCTTCAACCGAATTGTCACGTCTCTCTGCCGCTGCGCTCCGTGAGGAGGGTGCAGACTGGAAGCGCTGGGGGCCGTATCTGGCGGAGCGTCAATGGGGAACGGTCCGTGAGGACTATTCGACCGAGGGACGACCCTGGAAAGCCTTGACCCACGAGGACGCTGTCTGGCAGGCGTATCGCTGGGGGGAGGACGGGCTGCTCGGGTTCACCGATCGAAAGTGCCGACTTTGCTTCGGGCTTGCGCTTTGGAATGGCGTTGATCCGATCCTCAAAGAGCGACTCTTCGGCTTGACAGGTCCGGAGGGAAACCATGGGGAAGATGTCAAAGAGGCGTACTTCTATCTGGATTCGACTCCGACGCATTCCTACGTCAAAGGTCTCTACAAATATCCGCAGTCCAAGTTTCCTTACGAGTTGCTTCGTGAAGAGAACGCAAGCAGGACTCGCAACGACCCCGAATTCGAGCTGACGGATACAGGGATCTTCGATGACGGACGGTACTTCGATGTGACTGTCGAGTATGCCAAAGCGACCCCCGAGGACATTCTGATCCGAGTCACCGTCTCAAATCGCGGTCCTGATCCGACACCGTTCCATTTGTTGCCGACGTGGTGGTTTCGCAATACCTGGTCGTGGGGGCAAACGGATGAGAAGCCGACGGTCGTGCCGAGTCTGAAAGAATCTGGGGATGGGACCGTCCAGGCGACGCATGAAACTCTTGGTGATTTCGTCATCAGTGTCGATGTCGATCCGCAGGGAGACGTGCCTCAATGGATCTTCACCAACAACGAAACGAACACCGGACGCACCGGCCCCGCCGTCAGCCGAAATCCTTGCTGCAAAGACGCATTCCATTTGGCAGTCGTCGAAGGACTTTCCGGGGTTCTCAACGCATTCGCATCGGGCACCAAAGCGGCCGCTCATTACACATGCGAGGTGCCTCAGCACTCCGAGGTCGAATTTCGCGCCCGCATGACGCGTGTCAACGAAGTCTCCGACACTCCGTTCGGAGATGAGTTTGAGACGGTCTTTGAACAACGACGTTCTGAGGCCGATGGTTTTGCGAACTCACTGGTCGCCCCCGGATTATCCGATGACGAAACTAGGGTCCTGAGACAAGCGAGCGCGGGGCTGCTGTGGACTAAACAGTTTTATCATTACGCCGTGCCGACTTGGTTGAAAGGAGATAATCGTCCCGGTCAACCGCCGCTCGAAAGAGCGGTCCAGCGCAATGCTGACTGGATACACCTGTTCAATCGGGATGTTATCTCGATGCCCGACAAATGGGAGTATCCGTGGTATGCCGCCTGGGACTCCGCCTTTCACATGATTCCCTTTGCGAAGCTCGATCCCGAGTTCGCCAAGGAGCAAGCGTTGCTGTTCCTGCGGGAATGGTACATGCATCCGAACGGGCAGATCCCCGCCTACGAATGGAACTTCAGCGACGTCAATCCGCCCGTCCATGCTTGGGCCTGCTGGCGGGTCTATCAGATGACGGGAGAGCCGGGACAGCGTGACCGCAACTTCCTCGCACGTGTCTTCCAGAAGCTGCTGCTCAACTTCACTTGGTGGGTGAACCGCAAGGACATCCGAGGCAAGCACGCTTTCTCGGGAGGGTTTCTGGGACTCGACAACATCGGGATCTTCGATCGCTCGAAACCACTCCCCACCGGTGGACATCTGGAGCAGGCCGACGGCACAGCGTGGATGGCGTACTACTGCTCCAGCATGCTTTCGATCGCCTTCGAACTGGCGGACGGCAACCCGGCTTACGAAGACATGGCTTCCAAGTTCTTCGAGCATTACGTCGCGATCGCAGAGGCGATGAACTCTCTCGACGGCACGGGTCTCTGGGACGAGGAAGACGGATTCTACTACGACCACTTGCATCTCAATGGACAAAGCATCCCCCTCAAGATCCGCTCCATCGTTGGTCTGATTCCTTTGCTCACAGTCGATGTCCTCAAAGACAGCGTCATCAACCAGTTGCCGGGCTTCCGACGACGAATGAGGTGGTTCCTCAACCACCGCCCGGACCTCGCGAACTTCATGACCTACATGGAGACAGGCGATCCGCAGGAATCCTCCGGCGGCCTCAAGCTGATGGCCATTCCCACGCGCGATCGTCTGGAAAGGCTTCTCCGGTACCTGCTGGACGAAGACGAATTCCTCTCACCATTCGGCATCCGCTCACTGTCCAAGTACCACGCAGAGTCTCCGTTCGAGTATCAGCTCAACGGCGAAAAGCTCCGCGTCCAATACCTTCCTGGCGAATCAGACAGCGGCATGTTCGGTGGCAATTCAAACTGGCGAGGACCGATATGGTTCCCCTTAAACTACTTGATCATCGAAGCACTCGAGCGCTATCACGAGTTCTACGGTGAAAACCTCCGGGTGGAATGCCCGGCCCGTTCCGGGAACTACCTCAACTTGAGGCAGGTCGCGGATGAGATTCGTAGTCGACTGGTCAAACTCTTCCTGGCCGGATCAGACGGAGACCGTCCCTGCTACGCACGAGGCGAACGTTTCATCAGCGACCCACACTGGAACGACTTGGTCCTCTTCTACGAATACTTCCACGCCGACACCGGTCGCGGCCTGGGAGCCAGCCACCAAACCGGCTGGACAGCACTGATCGCACCGATTCTCATTACACTGGCTTCTCGAAGGACATCATAAAACAGTTGAAGTTGTCGTAAGGTCAAGAAACCGATCCAAAGGGAAGCTGAGTTAGTCAGAAGTGAGTCATTGAGGCAAGGAAGGTGAAGTTGTCGGTGTGATCGATCGCAGTTGTGGTAAGTTCGCGGTCGAATCGATCACTGATGACTGTCGACTCTGCGGTAAGGCACAATGACAAACAGCTTCATTCGTCGACCATCAGACAGCAAAGGGCATCAGGCGGCATGTTTGTGATAATACCGCAGCAGAGACTCGCGATTTGCGAGACAGGTTGTTCCTGTTCGAGGTATCCTGTCGCTGCTTTGATTGTCACTCCGTCGACGTAATGACACCTGCTCCCATGACAGGCCACCTCACCAAAAAGGAAGCAAGCCAACGTTCCGACCGTTCGCACCGTTCGTTGACACGCAACGTCAGCACGGCCATGAGGACAGGTGCAAAGGACGTGTTGACGCCTCTCAAGTTGCCGACGGAGAACGGCACCACACGAGCAAGGGCTGACGTGTCGCTGGAGCAGATTCAGGACTTGTCCTACCAGGGCCGGGGGCCCGCGTGGTACGTCGATGAGGAATGGGCAGGCGAGCGGTACGGTCCGAAGCATGAGGTGCTCAAGGAAGTTCCGACGTCTGCGACTCAGTCACTCAATTGACACGACGATCGGTCACGACCAAGTGGTGCTGGCCGCGACCTGCTCGTGCACGGGCCGGAGGATGAGATACGTGACCTCCAAAATGGCAAGGAGTAGCTCTGTCCTGAACTGACAATCAAGAATGAACAGATTCGCGAGGCGAATGAACGTGCCCGAGTGTCACACGTGTTGATGAAGAAGCTGCAGACACTTTACGGCAACGTCCAGCAGCGGGCTCATCGACCACAGCCAAGTGTCGGTCTGTCACCGCGATGGAACAATGTCATCGTTGTCGACGCATCGGACCGAGTCTCCATATCGTCTGCCTCGATCTCGACTTCATGGACCTGCCAGCCATTCTCCGTTTCCATCTCGATTTCGTCGACATCCACACTCTTGAGGACATCCTGGATGACTTTGGGGAGGTCCTTGAGGGCGATGCTCTGCTAGCCGTCGTCATCAGCAGCGAATGCCCGAAGTGACGTGCCACACACACGGACGACGAGAAGTGTCAGTGCGAACAGCAGGACGGTAAGTTTTCGATTCATCGTGTGTGGATCCTGTGTCAGAAAATACGGGGAAGTGTCTGGAGTCACCAAACGCGTGCGATTCCATTCTTGCAGAGAGATGAGAAAACGATGAGAACCTCCGCATCTCGGAAGTTCTTCCCACCATTTCTCAACAGCGACCATGCTGTTCGTCGGCCGTTCCGTTCTCCCCCGGGAGATTAGCCGAATCGTCAGCGTCGTTGGGCAATGTTTCGATAGAGCGTCGCGTCGATTGAATCGTCAATCGCTTTGACGTGGCCGTCAGCCCACAAGAAATTCGTGCAACCGGGGTGGCGGCTGTCGAATTCGCATTCGTCGGCGTCGTCACGGTTGGGGCCGATCCAGTTATGACCGATCACCCGACCGGTGGCGTCTTCACCCTCCAGTGCGACGCCGATCCAAGTTGACGGGAGCTTTCGTGCGGTTCGTTCTCCAACGATGACGACGTTGCTCAGGCCGCGCATCAGATCGCGAAAACGGAATGATTTGTCACCGAGAAAGGTGCCTTCTCCTAAGCCGCCAGGAGTGGCGTCTGCATCACTGTTACCAAAGACGCCGACGTAGTTGGCGCTGGGGAGTGTGGTTAACACAGTCACCAAACTGGACGTGGACGTAGGGGTGCCGGGTGGTTCTGCGAACAAGTCAAAGGTCGGCAGTTTGGGATCCGAAGGACAGAGGAACACATCAGGCGAATACTCGCGGGCATTGTCGTTCACCGGTGAAGTGAGCGCAGCCCGGTCATCAACGCGTGCGGCCAATGACGACTGTTCCAAATGAGGCAGAATGGCGTGAGCCCAACCGTAGGCGGTGTCGCACGTGGCATCGGAGCGATATCCAATGGGCAGAGATTGATGCACTTCGTGATAGTTGTGAAGCGCCACGCCAATCTGTTTGAGGTTGTTCTTGCATTGTATCTGCCGGGCGGTCTCCCGTGCCTGTTGGACGGCCGGCAAAAGCAACCCGGCAATCACACCAATGATGCCTGTGGTCACGAGGAGTTCCAGCACCGTAAAACCAGATCGGGACAGGGGCGCTCTCATGTTCTGTTTGAGGTGACATCGCCTATTCACTACTCGCCTCCGATGTTGACGCAGCTTCCGAAGGAACAGGGCGAAACGAGTGCTGTTCGGTCAATTCGTGAGGGCGAAGCCGGTGGCCGTCAATCTCATAGTCACGAGCAGGAATTCCGACTTCGTACAATGCACTGGCTGACCAGCTGGGCCAAGGCGACCTCAGAGAACGACTGGAGGCAGCCACATTGACCGGCAGCCACAAGCACGTCGTCAGCAAGGCCGATCCAATCAGTCCGAGCATGCCCAGACGTTTGCCTGATTGACGACCATTCTTGTCATGAGTGTGATCAGCCTGCATGAGCCGCTCGACTCTCAGTCGAATGATGGATGGATTTCCATGGAAGCTCAAACCTGCTGGCAGACCAAATCGTCGTTCGGGAGTCAGTTCGCACAAGCGGAGCAGGCTCCTCAGATAGATCGCCGTTTCTCGAGCGTCTCGATTCGAGGCGCGGTCACAGTGGTATTCACGGTTGAGTTCCGCTCGTCGCGATGCCCACCAGACCAAGGGATGAAACCAATAGAGCATTTCAACCAGACGTTGCAGGAACAGCGCGAGCGGATGTCCAGAGCGGAGATGGGCCAACTCATGCCGGACGATCGCACACAACTCATCGTTTGGGAAATCTATCGCGCCCTCAGGCAGGACAACAATCGGTTGTTGCATCTGCCAGCAGAAAGGGGAATTGACACGCGAACTGACGAGTAGGGTCACCCCGTTATCGCTTTCATCGTGAGACCAATGCATCGGCTCGGCCGTTGCCAGAATTCGACGCACATCTATTATGCCAACAAAGATGGCGATCGCATACAACGCGGCTCCCAGCGCCCACGCCGTGAGGAGGGCTCCGCCGAGCCAGTGTTCGGCGGGCGCGACAACTGTCAGCGGCAGTCGGTCGGTAAGCAGCGAATGTGGGATGAGTCGCAGGTGGGGCAGACAAACGGCTGCCAACGTGATGACGAGAATCATCGCATGGCAAGTGCTCCACAAACGGTGTCCGGTGTGATCGTCATCGGACTGTCGAACAAGCCAGCCACAAACGCCGAACATCACAGCGACCTGCAGCGACAATGACATCACCAATTCGAGAAAACCAGCCGGGCTCATCCTTCACCCTCCAGTTGATCCAGAGCAGTCCGAATTGCGTCTGCGTCTTCAGGAGAAATACCATCTTCGTTGATCATGTTTAACATGAGTGATGGCAAGCGGTTCCCGAAGAGCACGTCGCGTAACTCACGCAACACGTTTCGGGAGACATTGTCCCGTGTCACGAGCGGACTGTAGACGAAGGCCCGTCCGGCCTTGGTCCGCTTCAATACGCCCTTCTTGTTGGCGAGCAAATTGAGCGTCGTCATGACAGTGGTATAGGCAAGGTCTCGTTCCAGCCCGTCGCAGACATCCTGTACGGTCCCATCGCCTTGTCGCCACAACACGTCCATGAGTTCCAACTCGTAGAGAGTCAGTCGCGGCTCGGTCATTCGTTGCACTCCTCTCTGAGATTGCTTCCGTCGATGTAAGACCAAATTGACAGGATTGACCTCGACATGATTACGATAGATATAGTATTTGGTGCCGCCCGCATGATGTCGGAAAGGTTTCACACCGTCAATATCGAAGCATTGACGCCATGCGGAGCCGTTCTTCAGGACGATTCGAAGCTGCATAGTCACATCAGGTTACCAAAGCCACGAGCGTTGCGGTCCCGACTCGTTCTTGAGGTTCCATACAGATTGTTTGGAAAACTCACCCCCCGCTCATATTTCTCGTTCATACTCTCATGCTCGGACAGTCAGAGATGTCTGCCGGAGTGACGTAATCACCAGCAACCATGGAAGGTTTGCTCGAATGTCAGGTCTCAGCCAACCATCTACTACTTTCAAACCGGCAGTCTCTCTGTCGGTCATCATCCCCGCCCTGAACGAAGAGGCAGTCATTGGCCTCGCGATCAACGAAGCGGTCCTCGCCCTCTCGCGTCTCGATGTCGATTATGAACTGCTCATTGTCGATGATGGCAGCTCCGACCGAACCGCCGAGATTGTGCGTGCCGCCTGTGATCAACACCAGCACGTCCGACTCATCCAGCACGGCGAAAATCGTGGATACGGAGCCGCATTGCGAAGTGGTTTCGAGGCAAGCGTCAGTGACCTCGTGGCGTTTACCGATGCCGACTGCCAGTTTGACCTGGCTGATCTCAGACTTATTCTGCCTCTGTTGGAACAGTACGACATTGTTTCGGGATATCGCATCGACCGGAAAGACTCGCCCCTCCGCTGCTTCTATTCCTGGGGATACAACACACTTATCCGTGGCCTGCTGAACAGCCCGTTACGAGACATCGACTGCGCTCTGAAGGTGTTTCGACGTGACGCTCTGTTGAGTATCTTACCGCAAGCTGAGCGGTTCTTCGCAAACACCGAGATGTTCACAGAAGCACGACTGCAGGGGCTGTCGATCAATGAAGTCGGTGTCAGGCATCGACCACGAGCTGCCGGGACCAGTAGCGTGTCTCTGCGTGACATCCCTCGCACACTCTCTTCACTCCTGCCTTACTGGTGGCAACGGATTCAGTTTTCTGGACAGCGATCTGCCGGGCCAGAGTCACCGTCGATGACGGCACTCTTCCTGCTGATGCTGATCGCGGGGTTCCTGCTGTTTCGCGGACTGGCCTATCCATTGATCGAGCCGGACGAAGGGCGTTACGCAGAGATCGCCCGTGAGATGCTGAGATCGGGTGACTGGGTGATTCCCCGGCTGCATCACGAAGCGTATCTGGACAAGCCGCCGATGTTCTATTGGCTGTGTGCGACCTGTTTCTCACTCTTTGGACCGACGGATTGGGCTGCCCGGCTGGTGCCTGCCATTTCTGCGTGGCTCACGGTCGTTGTGACGTACCTTTTCGGATGCCGACTGCTCGGGCGCACAGCAGCGTATCTCGGGGCACTTGCGTTGGCGCTCTCGTTCGGATTCATCACGAGTGGACGTTTTGTGATTCTGGACAGTTTGCTGGCATTTCTCGTCACGTCGAGCCTGTTCACGGCGCACGAGGCAATCTCTCGGCATCGATTGCAGTGGGGCTGGTGGCTGGCGTCGGCCCTGCTGTGTGGTCTCGGTGTGCTGACGAAAGGACCGGTTGCCTTTGTCCTGCTCGCACCGCCGGTCATTGCTCATTGCTGGCTGAACAGATCGTCATCCCGCCCGCAACTGCATCACTGGGCTGCCTACACCGGAGTGATTGCCATTACCTCGCTTCCCTGGTTTATCGCAGCGATATTGCACATGCCTGAGTTCGCGAAGTATTTCTTCTGGGATCACAACGTTGCCCGATTCCTGACCGGCTCAAATCATCCCGAGCCGTTCTGGTTCTATCTGCCAACGATCGTTCTCGCCTGTATGCCCTGGGGATTGTTGTTGATTCCTCTGGTCAAGTTTCTGTCGAGTTCCTCACCGTTGATCCGCCGACACCGTTCTCTCGAGCTGGGATTCCTCGCTCTCTGGTCTGCATGGTGTCTGCTGTTCTTCAGTGCATCGAGTGGGAAACTGCCGACGTACATTCTTCCGTGCATACCGGCGATCATGCTGATGATCGGCCACTCCCTTCACGCCACTTGTTCTCCATTCGCGAAGAGTGTCATCGTGAGAGCGAAGGCCCACACAGTCTTTCATCGCGGAGTCCAGTCACTCGCGGCCGTTGGGATTCTTTTCGCAGGGAGTCTGTTTCTGTTCGGCATCGAAAGTCGTGTCGAAACCATGCTGCACGGCTCACTATGGATCGCGCTTCTGTTCGGAGCGGTGGTGATGCAAAAACGCGTTGCACCGAGGCTTGTGTATTGCGTGTTTTGCACGGCTGCCTTCGTGACCATGATGAAGGTCTCGCACGATGTGGTGCCTGCATTTGCCGACCGAAGTAGCGCTCTGGGAGAGTCCTCCAGTTCGGTCACCGAGTTAGAAGGTTGGAGTTCCGAACTTCCCGTCGCCTGCATTGCTGGTAAATGGGGATCGGTCCCGTTTTACCTCGACAGGGATGATGTTGTCGTCTTCGCCAACGAACATGACGAGAACATTCGCCGCTTCATTGAGCGGCAAGAATCAACACTGCTCGTTGTTGACGACGATCTAACAGCGGCTCGACGGCTGGCTCTTGTTCCACACGGCGCCGAGATTCACGAGCTGTCTTCCACGTCCAAGGCTGTCGTTCTCTCTGTGCGAGTGCACCAGCAGTTCGCGCCATCGGTTCAGCTCAGCTCTGCCAAAGCGGAGGACACGTCTTCCACATTTGTTCGCTGAGGGACTGCCCTATTCCCATTTATTCACAAAACACGCTTCCCACTCGTTCACGGAGTCTGGTCATGAATTCAACTCTCACCACTTCACATCAAGCATCACCGATGTCCCGAACGACGCCACTGTGGCTGAGAACGCCGATTACGCTGGCGATATTGGCCGCTGTCAGTCTGGTGAAGATCGACTATCCAATCGCGCAGTAAGTTACAACACACGCATCTCCGGACGAGGTTCACCGTGCACTACTGGCCGTTGAATCCTTCGGCAGCCCCTATGGGATGGCCGTGATCTTGCTGGCAATCTTCGTCATCTCTCCCGATCGGCTCAAATACGTCTGTGGCATCGGAGCAGTGGGCATTGCTGGAGGACTGAGTGCGGAAGTCGTGAAACTGCTCATCTGTCGTTCACGCCCAAACCACTTCGAGTTCGAGCACCATCAGATCCTCGATAGCTTTCAAGGCATACTCCCGTTGTTAAGTGGAGGCGGGGCATGGCAATGCTTTCCATCTGCACACACCGCGACAGCAGTGGAGTTCGCAGTCGCCTTGGCCCTCCACTTCCCTCGCGCACGCTGGCTCTGCTCCTCACTCGCCATTCTAGTCGGACTCCAACGCATCGAAGACGGCCAACACTTTGCCAGCGACGTCCTCATGGGAGCTGCAGTCGGCTGGACTGCCGCACAAATCGCTCTACTCGCTGGGGTAAGGAACTCGGCGATCAAGCGGTCATACTCAGTCTAGTACTACAGTTGGACTTCCATAAATCGGCTCTTGGTTGTAGTTTTTTCCCGT
>JAGQPX010000011.1 GCA_020426505.1 Planctomycetaceae bacterium
GGATCGCTCATCTCCAGCAGGCTGATGTCGGTGATCACGCCGAACGTCGACTCGATAAACGGGAGACTCCCTGCCACGAAGTACCCCGCGAACAGACACCACGCGGCCCCTTTCAGGGACTGCTTCAGCATCTCAGAATCCGTAAAGAGATCGCCAATGTCCTGACTCTCGAGCACATTCACACCGAGTGACGTCAACAGGAAAGCGAGTCCCGCGAGGAAGCCCGATTTGATCAATGTCGTTCGAGACGAGACACGTGACAGCGGAAGTACAGCAGTCGCAGTCGTGGTCATCAGCACGACGAACTGCGAGAGTTGCATCGTGGTGGCGAGCGTAACGACCAGACACAGCGTAAAGCCTGTGAGTGCTGCAAACACCTGATTGTAGGCGATGGCGAACACCATCGCGGTCGCCACTAATGGAATCAGTTCGGCCCTCCAGGGGTCGAAGGAAAGCAATCTTCCGAGTGCCACTGCAGCCACAATCGCGACCAGATAGACGGTCAGCCGACTGACGCTTTTCACAACATTCGGCTCGTTACGATAAAGATAGAATCCGTTCAAGACTGCCAGCGAGGCGAGCAGAACGAACACGACCGCGATGCGAACGGAGAGGTCGGACCAGGTCGCCTGCCGTTTTCGGACGTCGTACTCGGCAGAGAGAAGAGCGATATCATCGGCATTGAGGATTGAGTTTGGCGGGACGAGCGAATCTCCTTCAACATAATTGTCGGTTTGGGGTTCGATCGCCGCCACTGCTGCCGCCTTGGCTTCGCTTGTCTTTTCAGCACTGAATCGCAACGTTGCAGGCTGCTGCTCCAGCAACCAGTATTCGACGAGCGGGCGAATGTCCTGAAAGGTGATGGGGTATCGACTCCATGTGGAACCAGCGACCCCCGCAACTCCGAGTTGGTCCGGCAGGCGAACCCCGATCAAGTTTGTCTTTTCATCGAGAGGAACTCCCTCGTTTTCCGTGGGGACCTCACCTTCCGATTCCGCTCGATCCACCGTCAGGATCAGCAACTCACTGTCGAAATCGATGCTCTGCTCCCGGACAGTCCGTTGTGAAATAATTCCGGATTTCCTGAGTGGCACGAGGAAATCCGCAAGATCGCCCTGGAGTTCCGAGATTCGCGCCTCGGGTGTGATTTGCCCCTCAGCTGCGACGGATTTCTTCAAGGCCTCGAAACGTTCCTCAGGCGTGCGGTATCCCTCTTTCGCTTCCGGGATCTCCGTTATTAAGCCAAAGCTCTTTCGGATGTCGTCTTCCAGTTCTACAAGTTTCTCTGTTTGAGCAATCCTCGTCAGGGCGGACTGGAATCGCCCGGGGAGTGAATCGAGTTGTGTCGGATCGTTCTCCAGCACGAGGGGCGCCGCTGCGGCAGCGGTCTCGCGAAGCAGGAACGTCTGACGCTCATCGACCACCTCAAAATCGATCGACGCAGCAACGCCGTTCGAGACGTGTTGCCCTTCCCGGTAAGGGAACGGGATCCACCAACTCGGAATCACGACCAACATCATCAGCACCGCGAACAGGCAAAGTCCCAGTCGTCCCATGGACGATCGGTCACTCAGCCGGTTCCAGATCCAGTCCCAACCCGATTCCGGACCGCGCACCGAGTGCGTGCGGCTGTGACGTTGTCGTTTCTGGCCAAAGAGAAACATGGGCGCTCATTCGGAGATGCGGCTCAGCCGCAGCACGTCCCGTTGTGGGAAGAATTCGGACGTCCCTCGTTTGTTATTTCCGACGAGGTGGTTTGGAGTGGGTGCGACGATTGCCTGCATCGTCGTCATAAGCGTTCACAATCTCACGTACCAGCCGATGTCGTACGATATCAAGACCGGTCAGTTGTACAACAGCGACTCCTTCGATCTGCCGCAATCGTCGAATGGCATCAATGATCCCTGATGAGACGTGACCGGGCAAATCGATCTGGGTTTCGTCGCCGTTCACGACGATCCGTGAGCCCTCGCCCATGCGGGTGAGGAACATTTTCATCTGCGTGATCGTGGTGTTCTGTGCCTCGTCGAGAATGATAAATGTATCGTTGAGGGTGCGGCCGCGCATAAACGCAAGCGGCACGATCTCGATCACGTCGTTCTCCATGTACCGCTTGACGGTCTCGAAATCGAGCATATCAATGAGCGCGTCGAGCAATGGACGGAGATACGGGTTCACCTTGGCGAGCATGTCGCCGGGCAGGAACCCCAGCCTCTCTCCTGCCTCGACCGCAGGGCGTACGAGGACGATTTTGCGGACCAGTTCTTTCCGCAAGGCATTGAGTGCCATCGCGACCGCGAGATACGTCTTTCCACAACCGGCGGGGCCACTGCAGAAGACGAGATCGTTCTTGCGAATCGCGTCGACGTACGCCTTCTGACCAGCCGTACGGGCCTCGATCTTTTTCGCTTTGTCGAACAGGTCGATGGGCAGATCACTCGGACCGTCGTCGAATGTGCTGTGCTCAATCGCACGCACGACTTGTGGTTCGTTCAGTTGACCTGTCTTGGCGATGATTGCTCTCAATTCGTCAATGATCTCTTGCCCTCGTTCGACCTGCTGATCGGTTCCTTCGAGGATCAATTCGTCGCCGCGCAGCACGACCCGCACACCGATGGCATCACGCACACGGCGGAGGTTCTGGTCCTGCGCACCGAGCAGGATGCGGACTTGTTCCGGGTCCTCAACGGGGATGGTCGCGTTGGTCATCAGTGATTTTCGTTCCTTCATTGATGAGATTCCGACGTTGTCATCCGGTCGTGATTGACCGTCACAAGCCGTGTCTCACACGTTCGGTAATTTTATGTCTCAAAGCCGCCTTCGCCAAGCAGGTGCGGCCACATCGGCTGACAACCTGTGACGATTAGCGGGGATACGTCAATGAGGCCAGTTTGTGAGTCAGGTCTGTAGCGAAGATTCCCGTGATTCAGAGGGGAGATCACTCTGAAATCTTCAACACATTGTCTGTCTCCACAGTCGTTCGCTACGATTGAGCCGTACCGTCACATGACCCCAGATTGGGAGCAACCCGCGTGCCGACTGAGATTCTCGTTCGATACGGGACAATGCCCGAGGTGTCGAGGTTCGATGCGGATTCGATCGGTGCAGTTGTGCGCGGCGAGAAAGTGTTGGTCCAGACGCACCGCGGTCTCCAATTGGGGGAAGTGCTCGACCCGGTGCGGACATCGTTGCGAGATCCGACATTCGTACCGGAGGCGGACGCGGACACAACGCCGACGTCGTTGTCCCCCGTCATCCGACGTGCAAGTGATGACGACCTTGTGATCGCTCAAGCACTCAAGAGTGACGCCGAGCAGGCCTTTGATCTGTGGCAGCAACGCATCACCGACTGGAACCTCGAACTGGAACTGATCGACCTCGAATGGACGTTCGACCGGCAGAAGCTCATCCTCTATGTTCTCAATGAACGCGGTCCGGACTGCACGAAGCTCGCCCTGCAGGCGGCCGCTGCCGGTTTGGGAATCGTCGAGGTCCAACCCGTCGACGCAGAAGGACTCGTGTCACTGCCCGACTCCGGCGGAGGCTGCGGCTCTTGCGGTTGTCACTGATCCACGCCAGCCCGCATTGCAATACGACGATCACCAATGAGTTCGACCATGACAGAGACGACCTTCACTCAACTCGAAGAACTTTCAGCGAACGAAACTCCGGAAGCGGCTCTTGAGCGGCTGATGGACGTCCTGCGGGAGCAGAAGGCCTATCACAAGCTGTTCGATGCGACGCTCATTCGCAAGAAGCATGAACTGGGACTCCCGTTGTCGAGACCGACTTCCTTTGAGGATGTGCCTGAGGAGCATCGCAAGGAAGTCGAGGAGGCGTACGTTGAAGCCGCGCGGGAGATCGGCAAGCTCTTCCTCGCGGACGGAGACATTCCCTCCGCGTGGATGTACATGCAGGTGATTCGGGAGCCGGAGCCGGTCAAGGAGGCGATCGAGAAGCTTCCAGTCGCGACGGACTACAGCGAAGCGAACGAAAGCGTGATGCAGATTGCCCTGTTCGAGAAGGTGCATCCACTCAAGGGGGTGAAGATGTTGCTTCGCTCACACGGCATGTGCAACACCATCACCTCGCTCGATCAGGCGATGGGCAATCTGTCCCCCGAACAGCGGAGTGACTGCGCGAAGGAGCTGGTGCGGGAACTCTATCACGACCTCAGCGAATCGGTCCGCCGTCAGGTCCAGGAAAAGGTGCCCCTGATCGAACCGAAGACAACACTCCGGGAACTGTTGGCCGGACGCGACTGGCTGCTCGAAGGGGGCAACTATCACATCGACGTGTCGCATCTCAGCTCGGTCGTGAGGTTCGCACGGTCGATCGATGCTCCTGCTGACGAGTTGGACCTGGTGTTGCAGTTGTGCGACTACGGCCAGCGGCTTGATCCGCAGTTACAGTATCCGGGCGAGCCGCCGTTTGAGGATTTCTATCCGGCTCATCGACACTTCTTTCAAGTCGTCCTCGACAAAGAAGTCGATACGTCGCTCGACTACTTCCGTCAGAAGCTTGAGAACGAGCCGGACGAGCATGACAAACCGCTGCTGGCGTATGTGCTGGTCGATCTGCTCGTGCGGTCGAAGCACCTCGACGAGGCGGTCGAAGTGGCGGCTGTTCATCTCACGGGGCTCGGGAACGACGTCGGGTTCTCCTTCGCCGAGTTGTGTGCGGATGCGGGACGGCTCGATCGACTTGCAGAGGTCATGCGGGAACAGGATGATCTCGTGGGTTACACCGCTGCCCTGATCGCACAGCCGTCTCCTGCTGCGGCCAACACATGAACTTCCTGTCGCCCTGGATCGCTGAGCACTTCCTCAACCCGGCCTTTTTCTGGCCGGGAATGGCGTTGATCGCGGCACCCATTCTCATTCACCTGATTAACCGTCTGCGGTATCGGCGTGTGCGATTTGCGGCAATGGAGTTTTTGCTCGCCAGTGAGCAGCAGAATCGCAGGCGAGTGCTGTTGGAGCAATTGCTGCTCCTGCTGTTTCGCATCTTGATCGTCGCACTGATCGCGTTGCTGATCTCAAGGCTGATCGTCGATCCGAGTCAGTTGTCGATGTTTCAGGGCGCCAAAACGCATCATGTGGTGCTGTTGGATGACAGCGGTTCTATGCGCGACCGTGTGGGGGACAAAACGGTTTTTGAACAGGCGAAGTCTGTCATACTCCGCCTCGCGTCCGAAGGAGCTCGTCGTCCGGGGACACAGCGATTCACGCTGCTCCTCATGTCGCAGTCCGACAGCACGTACGCCAATCTGGGTGAACGGGACATCGACACGCAATTTGTCGAGGAACTGGCAGAGAAGCTCGATTTGCTGGAGGCGACACATCAGCGTGTCGATCTTGTTGCCGGACTGGAGGCGGCCGGTCAGCGCCTCGCAGACGATCGAGCGGCCGCGCGGCATCTGCACGTGCTCTCCGACTTCCGGAAGAGCGACTGGGTGGGCACACCAACGGTAAGCGAGGCGATCAGATCACTGGATGAGTCGGACGTCAGCATCAGCTTTGTCCGCGCCATTCCGGCATCACATGAAAATCTGGGCATCACAAATCTGACGGGTGCGGTTGAGGTCGCGGCTGCAGGCATCCCGGTGCAGTTGTCGGTCACTGTCGAGAACTTTGGCCAACGGGAAGCGACTGATGTGCGAGTGTCCGTCGTTGCGGATGGCGAACGGTTGCCGCTCAATCTCCGCTTCGAGTCCATCGCTGCGGGAAAGGCCGAGCAACGCAGCTTCGATGTCCAGTTCGCAGAGCCCGGCAAACACCGTGTCGAAGTGACGCTGGAGGCGGATGCTCTGGAGGCGGACAACAAACGGCACCTCGCGATCGACGTTCCGCTGGAGAACGACGTGCTCATCATCGACAGTTCGCCCGCAAGTGAACAGGGGCTGTTTATCGCTGATGCACTGGCCGCTGATAAATCGGTGACCGGTTACGCGCCGGTCATCGACAACGTGACCGGCATGCGTCGGCGCAATCTCGACGCGTTTCAGTCGATGATCCTCATCAATGTCGACGAGCTGCCGCCCGATGCCCTCAATGCCGTGCAGGACTTCGTGCGGTCCGGCGGTGGGCTGGTGTGGTACGTGGGCGATGCGGTGAGGTCGGCCTACTACAACGAAACGCTGTATCAAGAGGGCGAATGGCTCTTCCCGGTGCCGTTGTCAGCTACTGCTGAGACGCTCGACCATTCGATCAGCGACAGTGGGCCGGATGTACTCGTTGGCAATCATCCGATGTTCAGTATCCTCAGCGGGCAGGACAATCCGTTCATCGACGTGGTGAGGGTGAACCAGTATCTGCCCATTGATGCCGAAGCAGTCGACACGAGCAGCGACGACATCGGAAACGCGACCGTCATTGCCCGGCTGCGAAACCGTGCCCCGCTCATCCTCGAACACACGTATGGCGAGGGGCGAATTGTCACATTCCTGACGAGTGCCGGTCCGTTGCCGACGTCGGACGGCGACGTCTGGAACAACTGGGCGAACGGCGACGCAGCACCGAGCTTTGCGGTCATGCAACTGGAGTTGCAGAAGCACATCGCCCGTCGCAATCGTTCGCAGCCGCGACGGATTGTCGGAGAACCGATCGAAGAGCGGCTGAACCGAGCCGACTTTCAGGAGGACCTGGAGATCGTTACTCCGGATGAAGGCGTGCTCACGCTCAAAGCCGCCGCACTCGAATCTCAGACTCCGATGGAGGACACATCGGTCGACCCGGCGGCGTCAGCAACTGACGAATGGGTCGCCAGTTTTCGGGAGACGGACGAGCCGGGCGTCTACATTGTTCGACGATTTGATCACCAACAGCAGGCAGAAGAGACATGGATGGCCTACAATGTGCCAATCGAGGAAAGCCAGTTGTCGATCGCAGATGAGGAGGCGTTGAGTCAACAGTGGGGAGAAGACATCAGCGTGGCGATTCAGGAGGGGGATGCTCTCGACTGGATTCGCAGCACGCCACCCGGTCAGGACGTCCGTTGGTGGCTCCTCGCCAGTCTTCTCTTCCTGTTCGTCTGCGAGCAACTGCTGGCCTATCGCTTGGCGTATCATTGAATGAACAATATTGATGTTGGGGCTGGGACAGAGATTAACTTGAATGACGAAATACCCAATGACGAAGGAATACCGAAATCCGAATGTCGAACGATTGAAAGTGATCGAATCTGGCTTTCCGGAGAATCACGGAAAGTTGCCTGCAAATGCTGATGCCTTCGGATTTCGACATTCGACATTCCTTCGTCATCTCCGAATTCGGATTTCGTCATTTCCGCATCGGCGTTCCACCATCTCCCTCGATCAATGAAGTCAAGCGCCCTCCCATTGAGTCATGAGGCACTCAGCGACGGATCAACATGACGTGGAGCAGTCACATTTTGTTGGCGAACGGCGAAGTCCCCGTCACTTCGACTGCTGATGACGTCACGACAACGACGACGGTCGAGTTCGACTTTCCGCCGGAGACGATCGCTGAGGGCACGTTGATCGCCGGTTTCGCGGTGGCGGCCGTGCTGTTGATCGCGGTCCTCTGGCGAGACACCTCACGCGTCGGAGCGGTAGCTCGTGGATGGTTGTTCCTGTTACGGATGGCCGCGTTTCTCGGCGTGCTAGTCATTGCCCTGAACCCCCATCAACGGACTCAGCAGGAGTCGTTCAAACCGTCGCAGGTTGTGTTGCTCGCCGACACGTCGACCTCGATGCAGCAACCGGCGGGTGATCCGTCGTCGATCGCATCAAGCGAGCCGGCTGAACTCCGCTGGGAGGCGGTCAGGCGATTGCTCGCTGAGTCGCCGCTGCTTGACAAGTTGCGAGAACAGCACGTCGTCGACGTCGCGACCTTTGACAGTGACCTCATCACCGGTCGACTCAGACTTTCGAAAGTTGCCAGGGCGGACGGAGCACAAGGCAGTGACGAAGGCGATTCCCCCGGTGAGGTCGAGCCGAGCGCAGACTGGGACGAGTTGCTGCAGCCGACCGGTCTGGCCACGCGATTGGGGGATTCGATCGACAAGTTGCTCGCGGAGAATCGCAGCGAGACGTTGGCCGGGATCGTCGTTCTCACCGATGGGGCGAACAACGTGGGCCGCGACGTGACGACGGCCAATCGACGAGCCAAACGGGAAGGCATCCCGTTGTTCGCGGTCGGCGTGGGTGGCACCAAATCGCCTGTCAACCTGCAACTCACACGGCTGATTGTCCCCTCCGATGTGCATGTGGGGGACGCCTTCGAGGTCACTGCCCTGTTGCAATCGTCGGGCGTTGCGGACTGGCTTGAGGAGCAGCAGCGCTCGGGAGGGCTGTCGGTGCTGGTCGAACTGTTGCGGCGAGACCCCGACACGAACGAGACATCCGTCGTCGACTCTCAGGACGTTCCGCTGGGTGAAGACGGCGTGCCAGTCGAGGTGACATTCTCACAGTCTCCGGTGTCACCAGCTGAGGTTGAGTATAGTGTTCAGGTGCGTCCGCCGGCGTCGTTCCTGGAGAGCCGCGAGGATGACAATCTCGTCTCACGTACGGTCAACATCTTCGACCGGCCGACACGCGTGCTCATGATTGCAGGCGGACCGATGCGGGATTACCGCTTTGCCAAGAACGTGCTGTACCGGCATCAGTCGATGGAGGTGGACGTCTGGTTGCAGACCGGCAGCGTCGGCATCTCGCAGGACGCGGACGAGGTGCTCTTCGATTTTCCGGAGACTCGCGAAGCCCTGTTTGCCTACGATGTGGTAATGGCCTTCGATATTGACTGGTCACAAATCCCGAGCGAACATCGCGAGTGGTTGGGAGAGTGGATCGCCAATGAGGGGGGCGGGCTGGTGACCATCGCGGGGGACGTCTTTACACCGCAGCTGGCCTCAGCGGATGAGGAGTTCGCTGACGTGCTCACGTTGTATCCTGTCGTGCTGGAGCCGGTCCAGCCGCAGTTCGAACGTAAGGATCGTTGGAACCAGCCATGGCCGATCGACTTCACTCCCGAAGGCAAAGCAGCCGCATTCCTGCGGATCGCTGATGAGGCTGAGGACTCGCAACTCGCATGGGATCAGTTCCCCGGTGTGTACCGTGCCTATTCGACGAACGGACAGAAGAGCGGTGCGACCGTTTACGCGTATTTCAGCGATCCGCTGTCACGCACGGACGCAGGGGCACCCGTGCTTTTCGCCTCGCAACGTTACGGACAGGGGATCACGGCGTACGTCGGCAGTCCGGAAATCTGGCGACTGCGGTCGCTTGATGAGCAGTACAACGATCGCTTCTGGATCAATCTCACGCGCATGGTCTCGGAAGGCCGGTCGAAGCGGGGATTGCAGCGAGCCATGATCGTGCTCGACGGTCGAGACTACGGCGTCGGACAGACCGTCCCCGTTCGCGCCCGTGTGTTAACGGCGTCATTCGAGTCTTTGGATCAAGACAGTGTGACGGTCGATGTGTTCGATCCGCGCGGACGTCCGCTGGTCCCCTCCCCGGTGCTGCGTCAGGACCCGAACCGACCCACTGAATTTGTCGGTGACTTTCGCGTGACGACCCCCGGCAAGTATCGCATCGATCTTCCGGTCCCCGACTCGGCTGAGACAGTCAGAGGAGAGGTGACGGTCACATTGCCCAAACTGGAAATGGAGTCGCTCCGGCAGGACGTCTCGCAGTTGCAGACGCTCGTCGCCGAGACGGGCGGTGCGTACCTGCCGATCGAGGAAGCGGCCGATCGACTGCCCGATCTGCTGGAAAACCGGGGCCAAACCTTCGTGCTCGATCAACAGGTGGTCGAGCTTTGGGACCGCCGTTGGGTGATGTTTTTTCTGATCGGCCTCTTGTCCCTCGAATGGCTCTCCCGAAAATTGATGAAACTCGCGTAACGAATTCTTGATCGGAATCCATGGTGGCCCAAACGTCTTCACACGACCGATTGCCTGACGACGTGCAGAGCATTCTCGACGATTTGCGAGCGAGGATTCGCAAGTACGTAATCGTCGAAGGGGTCTCGCTGGTCGTCGTGGTGATCTGCGGGCTGTTCTGGCTGAGTTATCTGACCGACTGGGCCTACTTCAAACTCAGCCGGCTCGAACTCCCCGGCTGGCTGCGGACTGCCTTTCTGATCGTGATGCTGTGCAGTCTGGTCGGGGGCGCGGTTACCTGGATCGCAGCGAGACTCATGCGGCGCATACGCAGTCGCGCGCTGGCGCTCGTGCTGGAGAAGCGATTCCCTGAGTTGGACGACCGACTCATCACAGCTGTCGAGTTGGCCGAGAACGGACAGGGGGACGACACACCATTCACGTCGGCCATGCAGCGACGCACGATCACCGACGCTGCGCAGACAGCCCGCGGGCTCGACCTGGAGAGCGTCTTCGATCGTCGTCCGCTCAAGCGGGCACTCACCGGGGCGTTGATGTTGCTGGTGTCGATCGCCGGTCTGGGGATCGCAGATGCGGCCTCCGTCGGACGCTGGTATTCGGCCTTCGTGCTGGGGCGCGACAATTACTGGGACCCGTTCCGTCAATCGGCTTTGGAGGTCGGCATTGTCGCGCAGCCGGGCGACCGGTTTCAGCAGTTGACCACCGACAGCGAGTACAAACATCCACGCGGGGCTGATCTGGTCGTACGGGTGAGCGTGCCTGACGACAAAGTCGTGCCCGAGCAGGTCACCCTGCACTACCGCACCGTTGGCGAGACGGGAAGCAGCGAGGGGCGCGTCACAATGACGCAGGTCGACGATCAGACGTTTCGGCACGTCCTCAGCCGTGCGATGGACGATCACCAACTCTGGGTCGTGGGGGGCGACTTCACGAACCGTCTGCCCTATCGCGTCGATGTGGTCGACCCGCCGCGCATTGATGCCATTGCCCTCGATTGTGATTACCCGGCATACACAGGCATGAACGCCTTCGCAGACCAGCAGGTCCCTGTGCAAGGGACGCAGGTGTCGCTGCCGATCGGCACGCGGTTCGTGATGCACGCGGAGGCAAACAAGCCTCTGCTGGGTGTGCGAGTCCGTTCGCCGTTGTTCGACCTGTCGTTCGCGAAGGGAAGCGACTCGGACGCAGACTCGACATCGGATCAACGGTCGGCAATCGAAGATCGATTGGTCATCAAGTCAACAGAGACGGACGAAGTGATGACTTATTCGCTTTCAAGTGAGGAAGTGCAGCACCTCATCAGCGAGGATGGCCTGAGCTTTGAGTTACCGTTGGTTGTCTCACCAAACGCTGCGGAGCAACTGGCCGGATGGGATAGCACCGATGCTTTCGCGCTTCCGGTGCCTCCTGATATCCCGTTGCAGTTTGAGTTGCACGATGCTGACGACATCCGCAGTGAGGAGCCCGTGCGTCTCACGATCAACGGCATCGCCGATCTGCCCCCTGTCATCGAAACGCGGCTGAAGGGTATTGGACGTTCGATCACGCGACTGGCCCGCATCCCGGTCGAGGGAACGATTGCTGACGACTACGGCGTCAGCACCTCGCAGTTCGGATTTCGCGTTGACGAGGCTGAGCAGTACGAATTCGCGGAGTTGTCAGAAGCACCGTCCGGCGAGAAGTCGTTCCCCCTCGGAGGGAGTGACCCGGAGGCGACCGAGCCATTCAATGTGCGTCCACTGGAGTTGAGTCTGGGGCAGAAACTCACTCTCTCGGTCTTCGCGACCGATGCAGACGACGTGACCGGTCCGCATGAGAGTCATGGTGAGGTGTACACGTTCCGCGTCGTCTCGAACGAGGAGTTGCTGGCGATCCTTTACGACAAGGAACTCAACCTCCGCCTGCGGTTCGAGCAGATCATCAGCGAAGTGACCGAGGCACGTGATGACCTGTCGGCTCATCGGGAGATCAGCCGCGAGGTAGAGCGCCTGCGCGCGATCGAACAACCGACAGCCGAGCAACGGGAGCAGCTCACGCAGAGCAACACATCACTCGCCGTCTGCGCGGATCGCCGGTTGCAGTCGCTTCGCAAGAACCAGACCGAGTCGCAGGCGATTGAGGAGTCGTTCCGGGACATCCGGGCGGAGATGGTCAATAACCGGGTCGATACGTCAACCGCCCTGGAGCGAATCGACGACGGAATCCTGACTCCTCTCCACCAGATTAACGAAATCGACTATCCTGAAGCAGACCAGAACATCGCCCTGTTTCGTCTCGCTCACGAGCAGGGGCAAAGCTCATCACGGGAGATCCAGTCCGCCATCGACTCACTCAACACGATGCTCAATCGCATGGAAGGCATCCTCATCGAAATGCGTCGTCGGGAAACCTACAACGAGATCGTTAAGCTGTATCAATCACTGCTGGAGAAAGAGCAGGAACTGCACAACCGCACGAAGAAGGCGCACATTGATTCGCTGTTTGGGGAGTGAGGTGGGAGTAGGCAGTGGTGAGTGGGCAATGGGAAGACGTGACCTTCTGGTTAAAAGCAACATGTGGGTATTCATCAGCCAACAGCCAATGGCCAATAGCCTAATGCGAAAACACTCGATCATCCTCGTGAGCTTGCTCGCGGTCGTGTTGTGCCGTGTGGAGTTCTTGCGTGCCGATGATCAGCCGGCGGCAGATGAGCAAGCGCGGTTGGACATTCTTCAACAGGCACTGAAGAACGATTACGACCGTCTGGAGAAGAAGCTGCTCGAACTGGCCGAGTACACGTCGCGGACCGATCCCGATCGCGCCAGGCTGTTGATGGACGTAAGGAGTGAGAGCATCTCTCGCCGCATCTCCTCCAAGATGCAGCGGATCACACAATCACTCACGCCCAGCGACGAAGGGGACGTCCTCTATGGCGATGCACTCTCAGGTCAGGAGGAGTTGCTGACTGATTTGGCGGCGCTCATCAAGCTGCTACAAAGCGAGGACGAGCGAGACCGGATCGATGCGGAGATCGCCCGTATTCAGGACCTGCTCAAGGACACGAATCGCATCATTGGTCAGCAGAAGGATGTCCGTGCTGACACCGAACGAGGCGGAGAGCCGGGCGAGTTGCAAAGCGATCAGGAGCAGGTCGCGGAGGACGCCGAGCGACTGGCAGAGAAGATCGCTCAGCAGGACGCCCAGCGACAGGCGGAGAACGGCGGCGAACCTCAGGAAGGCGACTCTCAGGAGAATGAATCGTCAGAACGGGAAGGGGACTCACAAGACCCTGAGCCGTCCGAGTCCGAGAACTCAGAAAGCAGTGAGCCTTCGGAAGACAGTGAGCCGAGTGAAGGCGAATCATCCGATTCCGAGCCGTCAGAAGGTCAGCAACCCTCACAAGGTCAGCCGCAGCAGGGTCAGCAGCAACAGGGACAGTCTCAACAAGGTCAACAACAGCAACAACAGAGTGAGCAAACGCCAGGTCGTGAGCAACTTGAGCAGGCTCGTGAGCAGATGCAGAAGGCGATCGAGCAACTCCAGCAGCAAAAGCTCGACGAAGCGTCCGACGAACAGGACGCAGCAATCGCCAGGCTGGAGGAAATGAAGGCCGAGCTTGAAGAGATCCTGCGTCAGCTGCGTGAGGAAGAACGCAAGATGATGCTGGCTCAACTCGAAGCCCGCTTCCAACGCATGCTCGAACTGCAACTCGACATCAATAACAGCACGCTCAAGCTCGACCGCGTTCCGCCGGAGGAACGGGACGACGACCGGCATCTCGCTCAGGCTACGAAGCTCAGTCGCGATGAGCAGAAGAACCTCACGGAGGCCGAAAAGGCTCTGATGCTGCTCAAAGAAGAGGGGTCTTCCGTCGCCTTTCCCGAGGCGGTCGAGATGATGATTGATAACATGGATTTCGTCAGCCGACGTCTGCAGCGCGGACAGACTGAGGAGACAACGCAACTGCTCGAACGGCTGATCGTCGAGTCCCTCGAAGAGATGATCTTCGCTCTCCAGCGAGAGATGGAGAAGCAGGATCAGCAACAACAGGACGGAGAAAGTCAGCAGGGACAACCGACGGATCCGCAACTGGTCGATCAACTGGCCGAACTCAAACTCATCCGCTCGCTGCAACTGCAAATCAATCGCCTGACGCGGCAGTACGGCGACACGTTCGAGGGCGAACAGGCGGACGACCCCGACGCCTTCGGCTTCCTCCGCAAACTCGCTGAACGCCAGGCCCGCATTCAGGAGGCAACGTACGACCTCTCGATCGGAAAGAACAAGTGAACGTTACTCACCATCAGGAGCACGCATTGCGATCGGCGACACATTACCTCGCGGCAATCGTTTCGCTGTTGAGCGTCATACTCGTTGCCGACCTTGCTCGTTCGGAGGATGCAGTCGTCTACGCGCCGATGTCGGTCGAGGACGCTCAGGCTCGGACTCTGGAGTGGCTGGAGCAGCGACCGGACGTCAACGATGAGCTGCGGCAAGCGGTTGACAAACTCTGGCAGTTCGATGCCCCCTCGCCGTCGGTTCGCCAGCGTGTCGATGCGGTGATGCAGACGTTCTATCTCGCTGACGAGGGTGTTCGCCAATTGGTTGATGCCACGCTCAGTCAGCCGGTGCCTGCGGTCTCCCAGTCGTTCGACGTTTTGAATGTCTCCAGTGAGAGTGCGTTCTTCGATCACAACGTGAGGTTCTTTTACGCCCGGTATCTCGCGGTCGGTCACTCGTACGAGCCTGCGTTGGTGCTGTTCGAGAAAATCGATCCGAAAGAACTCGTCGACCCGGCAGCGTGTCTGTTCTACAAGGCGGTCTGCCAGCACAGTCTGCTCCTCAAGGAAGCAGGACTCGACACCATCTCGCAACTGCTCGAACACACGGAAGACGTTCCGACGCGATACCGTTCGGTCGCATCACTGATGCAGGCAGACTTGGAAGTCGTGGAGGAAAAGTCACTCGGCGAGGTGGCCCGGCAGATGAAGGACGTCCGCCGTCGTCTCTCACTTGGGCACGGCGGACCACGTGTGCAGGGTGTCGAGCAGAAGATTGTCGCGACCCTTGATGAACTCATCGAGAAAATGGAGTCGCAACAAGGGGGAGGCGGCGGGGGACAAGCAGGCGCCCCAGGGCAGGGGCAGCAACCGGGTGGACAGGGATCGCCCATGGATGACTCACGCATCGCAGGCCAAAAGGGACCGGGCGAAGTCGACCCGAAGGACCTCGGCGACAATGATCACTGGGGCGGACTGCCGGCCAAAGCGGAGGCGGATGCGAAGAACCTCATCAACCGTCAGTTCCCCACCCATTACCGACAGGCCGTCGAAGAGTACCTCAAAAAACTGGCCGGGCGGAAGGCTCCCTGATCCATCGTTTCGCAGCGGGAAATCTGCATGACATCCACCATTACCATCTCGACACTGCTTTGTCTGTGGGGACTGCCCATCGACGCGTCGCTACTCGACGGCGAGCGGCTCTCCGGCGAGTTGCAGTCCGTCAGCTCGACGGAAGCGGTCCTTGTCGTCGATGGTGAAAACCGAACGATTCCCCTGAGTGAGTTTCAGGAGTTTCGATGGACCGACAGCAACACGCCCCTCCCCTCATCGCGCCCCGCACTCCAAACGCACGATGGCTCGCTGCTCACCGCCGAGTCGCTGACCGCTGCGAAACAGGAGTTCACTCTGACGAATTCCCGGCTCGGAGAACTCATTATCCCAAAGGCATCCGTCAGCAACTTGCGACTCGGGCCTCTCGACAGCACAGTTGCAGCCGCATGGGAGGCCTTTCTCAGCCGAGAGTCGCAGGATGATCTCATTGTGATCCGCAAGGGGGACGCGCTCGATCACGTGGCCGGCGTCGTCAGCACCATCAGCGACGACTCCATCGGGCTACTTCTCGACGGTCGTGCGATTGACCTGCCTCGCTCACGCGTCTTCGGTATCATCTACGCGAGTTCCGAGGTTCCTGCGTCAAGCCCACTGTGCGTTGTCGAGTTCACCGACAGTCAGCGTCTGGCGGCTGTCGACATGGCATTCGCAGACGACAAGCTGTCACTCACGACGAGCGAGGGGCAGGTGTTCTCGCTGGCGACGGACGCGATCAAGCGGATCGACTTCAGTCTCGGCAAGATCATGTACTTGTCACAGACGGAGCCGGCATCGGTGAAGTATCCGACGGACCATCCTCTCTATCTGGAGGCGGTCTGGAAGTACCGGCGAGGTCAGAATTCGCGCGGGGCGTCGCTGCAACTGGGGGGCCGACAGTACGATAACGGGATCTGGGTCCACTCCGGCACCGTGCTTCGTTATCGTCTCGGACGGCAGTATCGTCGGTTCCAGAGTCTGATGGGGATCGACGAGGACCTCGGCGATTGTGCACCCCAACTGGGGCTCGTGATCCGCGGAGATGGACGTGTGCTTTACGAACAGGATGTGAAACGCACCGATGAAGTCCGCGAACTCGACCTCGACGTATCAGACGTGCGCGAACTGGAGATCGAAGTCACTTCGACCGACCCCAACGGCATCTGCGAACATCTCGATCTTGTGGAGGCTCGGCTGATCAAGTGATGCGCAGACGATTCAACCTTATCGCCCCTCTGCTCTGCCTGCTGCTCACGGTCTGTGTGGTCGATGCAGCCATAGCGGTCGATGCACTCGTGCTGGAGGCTGAGCAGCAGCGGGTCGCGACCATCGAACGCATTTCTGCTCCGACGATCGCCATCTTCAACGATGAAGGGAACAACGGCGGATCGGGGGTCCTCATCCGGCCAAATGGATTGGCCGTCACCAACTTCCACGTCGTCGAGGGGCTCGGTCCCTTCATGAAGTGCGGTCTCAACGACGGCAACGTCTACGAGGCGGTCATCATCGGGATCGATCCGACCGGCGATGTGGCCCTCGTGCAACTCTTGGGCAGGGACGACTTCCCCGCCGCGGAGGTGGGCGACAGCGATGCGGTCCGCATGGGCGACTGGGTCTATGTCGTCGGCAACCCGTTCCTGCTGGCGACCGACTTCACTCCCACCGTCACGTACGGCATCGTGAGCGGGACCCACCGCTATCAATACCCGGCCAAGACGCTTCTTGAATACACCGACTGCATTCAGGTTGACGCGTCGATCAACCCCGGTAATTCGGGCGGCCCGCTGTTCAATGCCGACGGACAATTGATCGGCATCAACGGCCGAGCCTCCTTCGAGAAGCGAGGCCGAGTGAACATCGGTGCGGGCTACGCCATCTCGATCAATCAAGTGATGCACTTTCTCGACCACCTGCACAGTGGACGCATCGTCGATCATGCGACGCTGGGGGCAACAGTGACAAGTGAGTCGGACGGGTCGGTCACTGTCGATCAGATCCTTCCTCAATCGGAGGCGTATCGTCGCGGGCTGCGTCGGGGAGATGAGATTGTCTCGTTCGCCGGTCGTCCGATCGGCAGCGTCAATCAATTCAAAAACATCCTCGGCATCTTCCCCGACGGCTGGAAACGACCGCTCGTCTACCGGCGTGATGGGGAGAAACACGAGATCATGGTCCGGCTGCGACCGTTGCACAGCCGGTCCGAACTCGTGCCAGCGAAACCGAAAATGCCGCATTTCCACAAGCCGGAAGGCGACTCCCCGGACGATGAAGAGTCACCGGAACGGCCGATGCCCGACATCCCACCGGGGCACCCACTCGCTCATCTGTTCAAACAGACTCGCATTCCCGAGGAGTACGCCGAGTTATACGAGGAACGGGAAGGATTCGCGAATTACCGCTTCAACCGTGTCGCCCGAGAGCGCATTTACGACGAGATCGATCGGCTGGGCGAGTTCCCTGCCGGATCATGGAAGGTCGCAGGGGTAACGTCGGAGAACGTGCCTTTTCAATTCCAACTGAACGATGAGGTCATTGCCCTTACGATGGGCCAGGAGTCGTTCCTGCAGAACGTCGGTGAGGCGTTTCGAGATGAACCGCCCGTCTCGGGTGGCTTGCTCGCCGCCATGCACCATTTTCGGCTGATGCTGATTGATCCGGAAGAACGATTCACTGAGTTCTACTACGTCGGCAGCGAGCCACTCGACGGGGACGGCGAAAAGGTTGATGTGCTGATCGCCACGCGCGGGTCGACCACCAGTCGCTGGTACTTTCGCCAGTCTGATTCAACGTTTATCGGCTACGACACCGAAATCGAACCGGACACGGACGCGTGTGAGGTCCGCATCGTGGAATGGCAGGCGATTGAGAGTCTCACCTTTCCGGCGGTTATCTCGGTTCGCCATTTGGGCGAACAGGTCGGTGAGATGACGATCGAAAGCTTCTCGGTCAAGGAGGCGACTCCGTGACAAACCGGCCTATCCTCATGTTGCGTACCGTCGGCTTGCTGATTCTTCTGGCTTCCGGAGTTTGTCGTCCGCTCTTCGCACAGAGCACGCGGGAGACGATCGACGTCGTACTGCCTCGTGTCGTGAAGATCTTCGGAGCCGGAGGCGTCGCAAATCTTGAGGCTTACGGCAGCGGGTTTCTTATCTCGTCGGACGGGCATCTCGTGACGGTCTGGAGCCACGTGCTCGACGCCGACGTTGTGACGGTGGTGCTGGACGACGGTCGACGCTTTGAAGCCGAACTACTCGGCGCAGAGCCGACGCTCGAACTGGCCGTGCTCAAGATCGACGCGGAGGGACTGCCCCATTTTGATCTGTCGCAAGCCACTGAGGCAGGTCCGGGGTCGCGTGTGCTGGCGTTCAGCAATGTCTTTCAGGTTGCCGTCGGTGACGAGCCGGTGTCGGTGTTGCACGGAGTGATCGCGGCGACAGAGCCGCTCTCCGCCCGCAGCGGTCGGTACGACGTTTCATATGACGGCCCCGTGTATGTCGTCGATGCGGTCACGAACAACTCGGGAGCCGCCGGCGGAGTGCTGACGACCCGCGACGGCCTGTTGCTCGGCATGATCGGCAGACAGCTGAACGATTCTGAGAGCAACACGCGGCTGAACTATTCGATCCCCATCATGGAGTTGACGTCGACCATCCGCCAAATCCAGACCGGCGATTTCTCACGCAACCGTGACGATCTTTCGTCTGAGGTCGCCAACAACTTTGATGCAATCGACTTCGGCATCGTGCTGGTCCCCGACGTGGTTGAACGGACGCCGGCGTACATCGACGTCGTCCTGGATGACTCGCAGGCCGAAAGCGAGGGACTGCTGCCGGACGATCTGATCGTGTTCGCCAACAACCGGCTCGTCCACTCCTGTCAGGCGTTCGAGGCCGAACTGGGACAACTTCAACCGGCTGACGATCTCACGGTGGTCGTGCGTCGCGACGGTGCCCTGGTCACAGTGACACTCACTGCTCCACGGACACTTCCCCAGCGTTAGAACTTCCTTTTTCGTTTGATCGCATGCGTCGATTCACCCGCCAATGTCTGTTTCTCCTACTGACGATGCCATTCGCGGCCGCGCTTGCTGACGAGCGTCTGGAAGGGCTGGAGGAGCAGGCCTTTCGCGAGGCAGCAGTGGCGGCGGCGCCGGCGATCGTGCGGATTCAGACAGTCGGCGGACTCGATGTCATCAACGGACTGCTGACGCCGAGCGGTCCCACAACGGGCGTCGTCGTTGGTGAGGACGGCTGGATCATCACGAGTAGTTTCAACTTCGCCAGTCAACCGGCGTCCATTCTCGTCACGCTGCCTAATGGACAACGTTATCCAGCGGACATTGTGGCAAGTGACAGCTCGCGCAGACTGACCCTACTCAAGATCGACGCAGACGGGCTGGAGGCGATCAAACCCGCGGACGCAGGGAGCGTGCAGGTGGGGCAGTGGACCATTGCCCTCGGACGGACGTCTGACCAGCCGTTCCCGAATGTCGCTGTGGGGATCGTCAGTGCGGTGGGACGCATCTACGGACGTGCTGTGCAGACCGATGCGAACATCTCTCCCAAAAACTACGGTGGCCCGTTGGTCAACATTCGGGGCGAGGCGATCGGGATTCTCGTGCCTCTCAACCCGGAAAACTCTGACGAGACGGCAGGGGTCGAGTGGTACGATTCGGGGATCGGGTTTGCAGTTCCGATGGCGGCGATCAATAACGTCCTGCCGCGTCTGCAGTCCGGCGAAGACCTGTCGCCCGGGCTGATGGGGATTTCATTCGCCGAGTTGGGCGTGACGGCCGGCCAACCTGTGCTCAAACGCGTGCGTCCCGGCTCACCCGCCTACGAAGCCGGCCTGCGTGAGGGGGATATCATTGCTCGCATTGACGACGTCGAGACGCCCCGCGTGCCGCATGTTCGGCAAGAACTCGGCACGAAGTACGCCGGCGATGCGATCTCGGTGTCGTATTTGCGAGAAGAGTCGGTGACGACGGTCGACTTGACATTGACCTCTAAGTTGGAGGCATACGTCGCTCCCCAACTGGGCATCCTGCCGGATCGTGCCTCGCAAGCAGATGACGGAGCGCCTGGCGTCATCGTGCGGTTCGTGCTGCCTGACACTCCCGCTGACGAAGCGGGACTCGAACGACGTGACCGTATCACCGCGATCGACGGCGTGCCGGTCGCAAACGCGAAAGAGTTGCGTGAGGTCATCAGCCATGACCGACCGAGCGACCAGATCGAACTGACGGTCGTCCGTGGAGCGTCTGAAGAATCGGTGATCGTCACTCTCACCGAGATGACGGCTGACGTGCCGGAGCAACTGCCCAGCCATGCGGTGTCTGAAAGTAACACTCCCCGCGATGAGGCGATCCGGACCGGTCGCTGGGTCGATGTGCTGGGCGGGGACGAGTCTCGCGCCTATTGGGCGTATGTGCCCGATGCCTATCACCCGGAGCAGGCACAGGGGCTCGTCGTCTGGCTTCACCCGGCGGGAGACACGATGGAGTCCGACGTGTTGAAACTGTGGCAGCCGATCTGCGATCGGCGTGGCCTGATACTCGTTGGTCCAAAGACGTCGGATCAGAAAGGCTGGACGCCTTCCGAACTCGACTTTGTCACCGACCTCGTCGAGGAGATTCGCGAGCAGTACACCATCGACCCGCAGCGGATCGTCGTACATGGTTACGCTGATGCAGGAGCGCTGACAGCATACGCGGCGTTTCAGCAGCGAGACGTGTTTCGCGGCGTGTCGATCGCCGGTGCGCCATTGCGTGTGCGTCCGCCTGAGGTGAAACCCGAGCATCCGTTGCAGTTGCACTTCACGATCGGCGCGGATGACCCGGCGTTCAAGAGTACGGAAGAGAGTGTTGAGATACTTCGAACGGCTATGTTCCCGACATCGCTGCTGACAATCCCCGAACATGGTCACGAGTATGCGACGATTGATGCCATCGAAGCGATCGCCCGCTGGATTGACGCCTTGGACCGCATTTGATGAGCCTGCCCTGTGGACGATAAGCAACTGCGAGACCTGCTGACCGCAATTCAGCAAGGGAATCTGACTCCCGAGGCGGGGATGCGCCAACTTCAGCAAGGGTTCGCGACCGATGGGGACTCGGTTACTGCGTCGATCGATGGGGTGCAGGTCGATCTGGATCGCCAACGACGATGCGGGTTTCCGGAGGTCATCTACGCGGAAGGGAAGTCAGCACAAACGGTCGTCGATGTTTTTGCAAGGCTGGTCGAGGCGAAACAGGATTGTCTGGCGACGCGGGTCTCTCCCGAGCAGGCCCACTGGTTGCTGGAAAACTTCCCGGAGGCAACGTATCACCCCGAAGCACGGACCGTACGTTTGTCTCAAGAGAAGCAGCCTCAGGGACGTGTGCTGGTCGTGACGGCGGGGACGTCGGATCGCCCAGTCGCTGAGGAGGCGATTGAAACGCTGCGGTGGATGCACTGTGGATGCGAACTCATTGTGGACGTGGGAGTCGCAGGGCCTCGGCGGCTGCTCGCACAGCTGTCGCAGTTTGAGGGGGCCGATGCGGTGATTGTTGTGGCCGGCATGGAGGGGGCGCTGCCGTCGGTTGTCGGCGGCTGGGTGAATTGTCCGGTGATCGCGGTCCCGACGAGTGTGGGTTACGGTGCCTCGCTGGGCGGACTGACGGCACTGCTGGGGATGCTCAACAGTTGTGCGGCCAATGTCACGGTGGTCAACATCGACGCCGGCTTCAAGGCAGGGTATATCGCGGGACTGATCGCCCACGGCAAACATGCACGGGCGGAGTGAGATGCAGCGAATCAACGACCTGCCGCCGCTGCCTGCAAGACCGGCCGACGGTCACAAGGGGACCTTCGGACGTGTGCTCATGATAGCGGGCAGCCGCGGGATGAGCGGGGCAGCCATTCTTTCAGGCACTGCCGCGCTCCGCTCCGGGGCCGGACTCGTTTACATCGCGGTCCCGGAAAACATTCTTCCGATCGTCGCGGGGTTCGAGCCGTCGTACCTGACGGTCCCCCTGACCGAAGACGGCGACGGACGGATTGCGGAGAGTGCGACGGAACAGTTGCGAGATCGGATCACATCGATGGATGCGATCGCGATCGGTCCCGGATTGGGACAGTCCGATGGCCTGGAGAATCTGGTCAGCGAACTCTATCGCAAAACAAGTCAGCCACTCGTCGTCGATGCGGACGCCCTTAACCTGCTGGCCCGGTCACCATCGCAACTCACTCAGCACGATGGACCACGTGTGTTGACACCTCACCCCGGAGAGTTCGAGCGACTGACGGGGAAAAAGGTCGGGACCGATCAATCGAGTCGTGAACAGGCCGCGATGCAATTTGCAACCGACCATGAGGTGGTGCTGGTGCTGAAGGGGCCGGGGTCCATCATCACCGATGGTGAACGCATCGCGGTCAACACAACAGGCAACAGCGGCATGGCTACGGGCGGGACGGGTGACGTGCTGACCGGGATCATCACGTCACTGCTCGCACAGGGGATGCTGCCGTTCGAGGCGGCTCATGTCGGAACACACGTGCACGGACATGCGGGAGACATGGTTGCGGATGAATGCGGTGAACGCGGAATGATCGCTTCGGATTTGATCGAAGGATTGTGTCTGGCATGGATCGCTATTGATGATCACAGCGATGACTGATCTACTGAATGCTGGCCCGACGTCGCGGCCATGAGAGTAATCTGAAGGGGTATCAGTCGTGTCCGGCGTGTCTTACGGTGAGATCTCACTCGATCGGATGGTGCGTGCTGTGGAGAAGGTCCGTGAGCGACTTGAGCGAGTGACGAGCGCTCTGAACAGAACCGGGATTCCCTATGCCATCGCAGGTGGTAACGCAGTGGCGGCATGGGTGTCGCGGGTGGATGAGGCTGCTGTGAGGAACACGCGGGACGTCGATGTCCTCATTCGGAGGGACGATTTCCCGGAGGTCATTCGCACGCTGGAGTCCGCAGGGTTTGTGCATCGTCATTCGGCCGGAATCGACATGTTTCTCGACGGCCCCGATGCCAAGGCTCGCGACGCGGTGCACATCGTCTTCGCAGCCGAAAAGGTGAGAGACGACTACGTCACTCCCGCTCCGGACGTTTCGGAGTCGGAACTGTCACGGGACATTCGCGTGTTATCGCTGGAGTCGCTGGTGCGGATGAAGCTCACGTCTTTTCGGGATAAGGATCGCACGCACCTTCGCGACATGATCGACGTTGGACTGCTCGATCAGACATGGCCAGATCGGTTCGCGCCTGAACTCGGAGAGCGACTCCAGTTCTTGTTGGATCATCCCGAGGATTGATGTGTCGCGTCACACATCCGCCGATTCGACCACGATGTGCTCAGCTGACATGTCAGTCAGGTCGACGATCGCGACTGTGTGCGGACTGGCCCGGTAGACGGCGCCCGGGTTGAGAACGAGTGTCTTCCCCTGCTGATGTTGCTCGCGCTCGTGGGTGTGTCCGTAACAGACAAGGTCATAGTCCTGCGAAGAGATCGCACCCATCAGGCGGGATGTGTCGTCCCCGTGCAGGACCGCGATCCTGCGATTGTTAAGCGTGATGTCGCCAAACCGGTCGTGGCACGTCTGCCCTGCCTCCTGCATGGCGTACTTCAGATCCTCAAGGTCGTGATCGGTGTTCCCAAACACAAAGTGTGTGGGCCAGCCGGCGAACAGCGGAATGATCGCAGGCACGCCGATGTCTCCACAATGAAGCACGGCGTCGACCCCGGCAGCCTCCAGAGCCGCGACCCCCTCAGTGGCATACTTCACATGACCGTGTGTATCGCTGATGATTCCCAGACGCATAAACTCGATTCCTGAAGTGGACAAGGTCTCCCTCATCCTAACGCCGATTGCTCCGTCCGAGAATCTGAAAGACGTAAAACAGCACGGTCAACAACGATTGGAGTGTGGCGGCGACATAGGTCCACGCCGCCGAGTTGAGCACGCGTCGAACAGCCTGAGCCCCCGTTTCGTCGACGATGCCCAATTCGTTCAGCAGGCGTTTGGCCCGATTGCTCGCATCGAACTCGACCGGCAGATTAATCAACTGAAAGACAAACACGCCGGCGTACGCAGCGATACCGAACCAGATGATCGTGTAGCCGAACTGTGAACCCGCCTGTATCAGAAAACTTCCGATGAACAGCGAGATCATGAAAATCCCCGGACCAATCTGGGCGGCAGGGACCGCCGCGTTGCGAACAATGAGCGGGGCATAGTGTGTCGCATGTTGGAGTGCGTGACCGGCTTCGTGAGCAGCAATCCCGACGGCAGAGGCGGTGCGGGACTGGTACACCTCCGGACTCAATCGCAAAACGCGATGACCCGGATCGTAATGATCCGAGAGTCGACCGGGCGTCTGCTCAACGGGGACATCCTGCATGCCGTGGGTATCGAGAATGTGACGGGCGGCTGCCGCTCCGGAAAGCGGGGCGGGCACACGCATCCCGTCTGCATACGACGCCTTGACTCGATGTTGAGCCCACATCATGAGCAACATCGCGGGAGCCAGGAAGATCATGTAGCCAATCATCTGAAAGGACCGTCCGATCGGAATGGGTTCAGTGGAACCTGCTCAACGTCAGCGACAACCAACGTTTGAAGAATCATACGCAACTGCCATGCCTGCTGGCAGAGGTCTCATTGTGATTCATCGGAGTTCTCTCTGCATCGGGATTCTCCCCAGTCTCATAATGGATCGACCGCACCATGCGAATTGGAACTTCAGATCAAGGACGAGTTGAGAAACGAAACGCGGCGATCGCAAGACAGCCCCAGCCGATGATGAAGGATGTGCCGCCGGTCGCTGCGGTCAGACCGATGGCGTGCCGTGTGCCATCGCTGAATCCGTGGGCCATCAGCGACAACACATACAGGCTGCCGGAGAAGAGACTGATGCCGACGAGAAAGGCCCAGCCGGCGACGGTCAGCAGTTTGGATCGACGTCGCGTTGCGAGCAACCCCACGACGATCATCCCGAGTGCGTGGGACATCTGATATCGGGACGCGGTCTTGAAATCGGCGAGGTACTTCTGGGCAGCCGGGATCTCCATGCCGACCGTCTTGCGAGTTTGACCCTCGTAACTCTTGGCGAGATGCGATTCAATCCCATGCGCGGCGATCGCGCCCATCATCACTGCGACCCCGGCCAATGCGGCTCCCAATGCAACCCAGCTGCTGAGTCTGTTCTCTCCATCCATCATGTTTTCTCTTCTTCAAATGGTGACTGACGCGCCGAGTGCCTTCAGGAAGGCTGCGATCCACTTGGGATGGGCGGGCCACGCGGGAGCCGTCACCAGAATGCCGTCGACATGCACGTCGTCCGCGTCGAGTTCGACGAACGTGCCGCCGCAACGGGCGACCTCCGGACCACATGCCGGGTATGCCGTGCACGAGCGCCCTTCGAGCACTCCCGCTGCAGCGAGAATTTGCAAGCCATGACAGATCGCAGCGATCGGTTTCTGCTCCGCTGAGAAGTGTCGAACGATGTCGAGCACCCGCTCGTTGAGCCGCAGATACTCCGGTGCCCGTCCGCCCGGCACAACGAGCCCCACATATTCGGAGGGATTGACGTCCGCGAAGCTCGCATTGAGCGTGAAGTTGTGCCCCGGCTTCTCGCTGTAGGTTTGATCCCCCTCAAAGTCATGGACGGCCGTACGGACCGACTCGCCCGCCTGCTTGTCCGGACAGACCGCATGGACCGAATACCCGACCGCCTGCAATGCCTGAAACGGCACCATGATCTCGTAATCCTCAACAAAGTCTCCCGCGAGGAGCAGCAGTTTCTTCTCAGGCATCATTCATCATCCGTGTGGATCGAGTGCATTGGTCCGTTTCGAGTTTCGGATGGCGGGGTCAAAAGCGAAGCGGATGGCCCCGCTGTTTGGACGCCCAATGTCAGGGCCATTCTGTTGGTCTGACGTTGCCACCCAACGTGAATTCTCCATCGGCACGCTGCGCGAGGTTTCGCGTCATCGTCAGTCGCATGTTACACGCAGGACATCGAGGTCGCTATTGTGCGTCGTGCTGCGTCAGCAGACTCACGAGTCGCACGCTGATCATGGCTGCCGTGGCGAGGGCGAGCCAGCCGAAGCTGCGTCGTCCGCGAGCAGGGGCGACGTCGCGGCTGACGAAGACGCCCAGTCGTGCCCCGAACGTGCCGCTGACGAGGAGCCCGATCACGATCGGCAGCCGGATGTGATCGTGCCAGGCATGAGCGATTGTTGACTGCAATGCGACCAGCCAGACGATCATCATCGATGCGGTCACTGCTGCCCGCCACCTCATGCCGAACAGATAGATCAATCCGGGGAGCAGCAACAGCCCACCGCTCATCCCAAGCAGTCCGGAAAGGAACCCGACGCCGAATCCGAACCACGACAGGACCGGGACCGAGACGCGCGACTCACCCAGGCCCGGTAGCTGCGTCGTTGGAGGGAATCCCCGACCGGCGATCCACCCCATGCGAATCGGTCGCTGTTGCAACGCACGGGTCGACTCCCACAGTGCGAAGGCTCCCAATGTCAAAAGCATGACAAAGTAAACGGACAACACGAGCACGTCGGCCGGTTGTGGTCCGGAGAGATTGCGTGTCGCGCTTTCCTCATGGGACAGTTCGTGCAGCACGCCCGCTCCCAGAAACACCCCCAGCGTCAAGCCGCCGAAGACGATGAACGGCAGACGGAGTTCGTGCCATGATCGACGTCTCGCAAGCACGGCTGCCGTCGCGGGTCCCAGCACCTGACAGGCGGCAGACCCCACAGCGATCGGCATCGGCAGACCGAGTCCGATGTTCAACACGGGGACGATGAGAAACCCTCCTCCAAACCCGAAGACCCCGGACAGGAATCCGACCGCACCACCGACCACGACAATCATCAGCGATTCGACGTCGAGCATGCCCGGCACGCGTGTCCTGTCGTGTTGGAGCTGTCGTCAGATTTGATAGTCGGGGAACACACGCTCGTCGTCCGAAGTATCCGGCTGTCCGCGCCACATGTTGAACAGCCAGTTGACGATGACGCCCCAGAACACGGGCAAAGCAATGCAGAGGAGTGTGAACAGCACCTTGTCCCGCACGTCACCTTCTCCTCCAGAGAATCGGAACCTCGATCAGCGAAGTTCCTGCAGGGCGTCCCAGCCCAGGTACATGATGATGGCCGCACTGCAGAGAAACAGGATGTCCATTGTCATGCTGTAGCCGCTGAACGGAATCTTCAGCGCCAGATCGAGTATCGAGACAAGTGCAACCAGCCCGGCTGCCACCATCGAACCGATGATCATCCGCTTCGCCATCGTCGGTGACATTTCACGTTCCCAATTTCGATTGATTTGCCGAATGAACCCACTGCTGCGAATTGCTAACAAGTCGAGTATAGAGCAGACCGGGGAATCAAATCCAGTAGAGATTTCGCTCGATTATGCACGTTGTTGATGTGTTCTCGCACCAGCGAATCACTGCATCGAGAACAATTCGACAAGGTTTCCATCCGGGTCGTTGATGTACAGCTGGATCGGACCATCCGGCCGATTCTTCGGGCCGGCAGCAATTGGGATGCCCAACTCTCGCAAGACGTCAGCGGTCGCCATTGCGTCATCGACCTCGAACGCGAAGTGGCGAGTGCGGCTGATCTGACACTTCTCCGGGACAAAGATCTTCGCAGGCCCGGAGTCCTCGTGCTCTTCGATCAGGTGAATCTGCGTCGCTCCCGCCTGGAACCATAAACCGGGGAAACCGAACCCGGGCCGCGGGACCTCGTCCATCCCCAGCAGGTCGACATAGAACTGCCGGCTCTTTTCCATGTCCTTCACCACGAGGGTGACATGGTCGATGTGCCTGACACAAATCGGGGATGCTTTGGCAGCAGTCATCTTGGACTCCAACTCAACTGATGATGTTTACTCGACAGAAGGAACAGCTCGGAGCATCAGCTCGACCGCCTCTCGACCTGTCATTCCGACCTCGATGCCGTGAGCTTTCGCCCTGGGCGTGCAGTCGACGATTTTCGCGTCGAACAGATCCTCCGGTTCGACGAGCGGATTGGACGGCGTGCCTTTCGCAATCGCAATCGCCTGATCAAACTCAGCCGGCGTCTCCATATCGTAGATGCCGCACCCCACAATCCCAGCCGCCGTCAGGATCGAGCAATACTGTCCCCCGACCCAACGATGACTCATCCCAATCGCCGTGCCATTCTCAAACTGCAGTTCACGATGGGACGTGCGTGGAAGTACATCGCTCATGGAGAATCCTCGATTGCTGATCTGCTCGATGTTTCCGATAGCATACCGAGCAACTTCGCGACCGTGAACCGGGGACCACTGGTTGTCACAAGTTCACCTTCGATCATCACTAGAACGGACGTCCCCATGCCTATCCATACATGAACAACCCGTACCAGTCATACCACTCGTAGAACATCAAGGCACCGACTGCGAGTGGGGCCAGCCATAGCAATGGGATCAGATTGCGGATCAGCAACATGGGCACGGCAAGCAGGATCGAAAAGCAAGCGGCGATGGCTGAGACGAACATTGTGAGAATCACTTTGCCTGCGGGGTAATGGTCAGCGACGCAGATGGAGTCTTCAGGGACATGATTCTTCACCAGGTAGATCAACAATATGGCACTGGATGTAGAGATGAAAGCCGAGCTCAGCGAAATAAGCAGACGACGGATGCACCGCCCCTCCGCGTGAACCGAGGACGGCAGGCGGATGCAATCTTCAGGCTGCGAATCGAAGACCTCCTGCCAATCAAATTCGACGACTTCAGTCATCTTGTTACTCCCAGTCTGCATTCGCTCACCAGCCGCATCGGTCGTGTCAAGCGGAGTCGCCATTCCTATCTACGTCACCTGCTTGTCTTGTTGTTTGACAGAATATCCCCGCAGAGACTCCACTCCGTGTTTAAGCTCGTGTCGAATCCAACATGAACGACCGTTCTCGCGTAATTCGATTTGCCAGCGTTGATGCTCACGCGGCCTGAATACCGAAGTATCCGTTAGAGAGTGGAGGAAAAACCCGGTGTTTGAACGCTTCCGACAGCGACAGAACGAATTCTGGGAGAAGCATCCGATCCTGAACCTTGGTTTGGCCCTTGGTCTGATATTCGGTCTGCCGGCTGCGATGTTTCTCGGGATCTGGATCTATGGGAATCAGAAGGCGGAGGAGGGTTACCGGGCCTACCGGGTGTTGGCACAGGCCATCTGTGACTACCGGGCCGAGAAAGGCATCCTCCCGGATGGGCTGGACGACCTGGTGCCGGAGTATCTCAACGACGAGCTCGTGGGGCGTGGCCCACTACGCATCAGCAGCTATGGACTCGCTGAAAACGGACCGTTCCGTGTGAGTTACATCTTCCCGGTGAATGATGAGGGATACCAGGCTCTTCATGAGGGCGGCAATCTCTCCGCGAAAGGAACGTTGTATATTGGACACGTCAACGTCCTTGCGAACGGAGCAGGTGTGTCATACACGTTTGATCTCCGCTCGCATGAGTCCGACGAAGGCTGGATGCTCAGAAACGGCAAGCCGGACTATCCTCCCGTCGTTCCCTCGGTTCCCGTCATTCAAGGAGAGGAACTGGAGAAAACGTTGATCGAAGAGATCGATCGCCGTATTGAGAAGTACGCACAAATCAAGGCCGAGCAGCCAAACACCATGGCGGACACCTATCGCGACTGGTACCAGCAGTTCAAACAGAAGTACCTCGAATCACTCGATGGGGACGAGTAACACGTGGCATTTCAGGTCGACCGGGGGCAGCGTGCCGGGTGCCATGCTTGCATCGCGAAGCAGGGCAAGCATGTGGTTGAGTTGCTAGCCGATCACAGTACGTGGCAGTGATTCCAGATTCAAACGAAGTTGACTTCGTCCGCCATGTTCCATCGCGGGCGCACTTGACCATCGCCAATCGGTTGGCCGCACACAAAGCCCACGACGGACCGGATTGGCGTGGATGTATTCGATCGTCTTCCAGATTGTGGTCGGCTCGGTCAGGTTGCTGTCAAAGCCGCCACCCCGTTGCCAGAAGCGGTAAGACACAGAGCCATTTGGCTGGCGATCCTCCATCTTCGCCTGAAACTCGGGGGCATTCTCTCTGACGAACGTCAATGCCCGACGTGCGACTGACTGCTTGAGAGACTTCAGAATGGCAGAGATTGAGTACGTCTCCTGCGTCGGCCAGATCAGCAGATGCACGTGCTCCGGCATGAGGACATACGCCCACAGATCGAACGCGTGCGTGTCCCGCGCACGGTTGATGGCGTCCAGCATCCACAGGCAGGATCGCTCTTTGCTCAGAAACGGCTGACGCCGAAAGCAGGAGAAGGTCAGGAAGTGAGCATGGCCCGCATCGTTGAATCGTCGACACGTCTTCCGATGCGGTTGCATTCCAACCTCTTAAACTCACCGACAATTGAAAGGACGATGCTCACATGACTGGTGTTGGTGCCATGCTCACATCGCGCAGCAGGGTGAGCATGCCATCGATGAGAGCCGCATGTCAAGACAACGGTTGAAACCACAGTGATTACCCAACTGTGGAGAGTAACGACTGCTGATTCAGTACACGACTCGTCGAATTCAACGTCACTCCACGCATGCTTGCCCTGCTTCGCGATGCAAGCATGGCACCCGGCATGCGATTGTTATCCCCTGTCTTCGCCGCGTGGAACTGCATCACCTATCTCGGGCAGTTTGAATTCAATGTCGTTCTTGTTCATCCACGGAATTGTCGCGAGTCGACCGTCATTATCACAGTATTCTTGTATCGCTGCCCAGGCAAAGGACCGTGATACAAAGCAGCCGCGTGGAACATACCAGTCAAGTTGTCCGTCTGAGTGTTTTACCCAAGGGCTGAATGAGCGACCAGCGAACGGAATTGCGATGACTGGATCATCATTTGTATCGCAGTGAACCAGAAACACGCCGTGCTTCGGCTTGTACGCAAATCCAAGCGTGGCGATGTCATTGCGATACTCGACACGCTTTCCACGACGACGAATGTGTACCAGCTCCGCGGACAGTGAGCCAGTTCTCCAATACGCGGCGGGTGACTTGAACAGGACATCATGCAAATAATCAAGCGATGGACGTTCAACCAATTTGCCAGATGGCGGCTGAAGTGCAAGTGTTCGACGCATGCAACTTGTTGGGGATAACGTCGGCGGTAACGGGGCCGCCGCCAAAGATTATGATTTCAAAACCCGCGTGATCGGCGGCTCCCGTTCACCGCATGGTTCGTCGCGGGACCGGCTTAGGAACGCCAACTTGCAAGGGAAACATTGAAGCTGATTCTAGCCAACCACCTGTGATTCCAGTAAGGCGTCTATTACGAGCCACCTTGGACGGTGTAGACAATTCCCAGCACAAACCAGAGGGCTCCAAATGCCCAAGCGGGCAAGAAAAACAGGCTTCCGCCTTTGTGCGGAATGTAGATGTGCCCATCGTGCGACTTAAGGCGGTACACAATGTCCATCGCGGCAAGAAGCGGGCCAGCGACAATCATGAGAGGGCCTTCGGCGCTAGTGCCAAATACTGCACCAACGCCAAACGCAACAGCAAAGGCGATCACTGTCATGATGATTCCGACATAGTTGAAGATGATCACGTTAGATCCTCGGCGTGATGGTGGTGTGGCGGCGTCGTTTTGTTGCGACGAACATCCACGATCACCACAGTCCGAGCGGGCGAGCAACCACTGCCCAACGGCAACACGAGGACTTCGGTGGATCGATTGGTTCGTCGTAGTTTACCGAAGTGAACCGGTGGGAGTCAAAGATTCGTTCTCCAATGATCGGGCCTGAGCTGCGAGCGCACCGTTTCGAGCGGCGGTTCGTCAGGGCACCGATCAGCAGGGTCATTTCGTGCTGAGACGACCAACCGCAATCCAATCCGAGCATCCCGTCGCGCGGCGGCACTGAGCATCCCAATCAAGGCCACGCGCGTACGTTGTCTCGCCGACGTTGAGCGCACCAATCACCAGCCTGCAATCGTCCGCGCAATGAATCTGCGTCACACGACGAACGTTGCGGATGAGCTGCCGGGGA
>JAGQPX010000127.1:0-59477 GCA_020426505.1 Planctomycetaceae bacterium
TTCATCGAGACCGACACCCGCAGCCGGCTGGAGGCGGTGCCCGAGTCGAAGATCATCGGCTACTACAGCGACATGTACAAACTGGAGTTCGCCCTCCCCAAGTTCCGCATGTACCGCCGCGCCCTGGCCAAGGTCCTCGCCGAAAACTTCATCATCGACCGCGGCTGGAGCGAACAACGCGCGATCAACCTCGGCAAACGAGTGCTGAGAGGCAACGTCGAGAGCATCTTCGGGATGTAGGCTTTCCCCCTCTCCCCCGGAGCATAGGTATCTACACATCTCGTTTGACCGCTCACTTTCCGAGTGACGTGCCACTGCTTGGCCGACCGAGTGACGGCGATTTTCCCGCATTCTGCACTGCTTCGGTCGGACAAGCAGTGCCGAGCGCGGTGACAACGCCGCTTGTGTCCGACCGAAGCAGTGGCACGTTTTCCCCTGAACTTCAGTCTGTTCTCGACTTGTGTAGATACCAATGCCCCTGGAGGGAGAGGGTGTCTTCGCGAATCGGCACGCTGTAACTGTGGGCCGAATGGCGTATACTCGGTGGGGCTGGTGGACTCTCTACGCAGGACAAGGCGAGACTCATGGCGAAGTTGATTCTTTTGCAGGGCGGTGCGGCGACGCCGTTTGATCTGAACAACTCTGAAACCACGCTCGGCAGGCTGCCGGAGTGCACCATTCAGGTCCAGTCCAACATGGTCTCGCGGAAACATGCGAGGATTCTGCAGCAGGATGACCGTTATGTGCTCGAAGACCTTGGGAGCGGCAACGGCTCTTTCGTTAACGGCAAGCAAATCAACGAGCCAACGCCCCTCAAGCATGACGATCGCGTGAAGATCGGGCCGATCCTGTTCCGTTTCGAGGGAGACGGTGCGCCCGAGGACAAGTCGACCGCTGCGCCGACTCTGGTCGAGGGGTCGGGTCACGAGACGATGATTGATATCACGGGGGACGACGGTAATTCGACCATCATGGGGTCGCTGGACACGGTCGGCGGATTTGGCCTGCTGGACGTCAACCCGGAGGCGAAACTGAAAGCGATCCTTGAGATTAGCAGATCGCTCGCAGGCACCGTGAACATCGAGGCGCTGCTCCCACGCATCCTCGATACGTTCTTCGACATCTTCCCGCATGCCGATCGCGGGTGCATCCTCATCGAAGACGAGGAAACCAAGGCAATGGTCCCGCGAGCGATGAAGCACCGACGCGAGGACACGGACGAGTCGGTCAAACTGAGCCGGACGATTCTCAATCAGGTGTTCGAGCAAAAGCAGGCGATTCTCTCAGCTGATGCGGCCAGCGACGAGCGATTTGATGCGGCTGAGTCGATTTCGAATCTGACGATCCGCTCAATGATGTGTGCGCCGCTGTTGAGTCTATCGGGGGACCCGATCGGCGTGATCAACATCGATACGCAGAACCCGCTGGCCCAGTTCAAGAAGGAGGATCTCGACATCATGGTCGCCGTCGCCGGACAGGCGGCACTTTCGGTTGAAAGCGCGAAGCTGATGTCGACGTTCATCGAGAAACAGAAGCAGGACAACGAAATGAAGATCGCCAGTAACGTGCAACTGGCGCTCTTGCCCGACACGCTGCCCGAGATTCCGGGTTACGAGTTCTTCGCCAGTTATGAGGCGGCACAGGCGGTCGGCGGTGACTATTACGACGTGTTCCCGATTACTGGCGGCAAGGTCTGTCTTGCATTCGGCGATGTGGCGGGGAAGGGTGTGCCGGCGTCGCTGGTGATGTCACGCTTGTCGAGTGTGGTCCGCAGCACGTTTCAGCATGTCACCGACGTCGCGAAAGCCGTCGCCCAGATCAACGATCACATGTGCGACAAGGCGGTTGAGGGACGTTTCGTCACCTTCGTTTGTGCCGTGCTCGACCCGGTGAAACATACGATTTCAGTCGTCAATGCGGGGCACATGTCGCCCATCTTTCGCACAGCGAAGGGGAAGATCGAGGAATTCGACGACAAAACGGTCGGCATCCCGCTCGGTGTCCTGGAGGAGTTCCCGTACAAGTCTGTTGATCGCAAACTCAGTCCGGGAGAGACGGCTGTGCTCTATACGGACGGTGTCAGCGAAGCGATGAATCACCAAAGCGAACTCTACGGACTCGAACGCCTGCGTGAGTTCATCGCCAAGGCACCATCGCATGCCGACGAACTTGGGAAGTTCGTGCGGGAGGACGTCAAGAAGCACGCCGACGGCCGCCCGCAGAACGATGACATCACCATGATGGTGTTTGGACGAAATCTGTGAGTAAGATGATTAGATGAATGGCCACAAGTGCCAGCTTGTTAATCATCTCATCAACAATTCATCGAATCAACTTTTTCAGCCTTCGTACGTTGTCGTGGGAGAGGCGACCTTGCGGTAGCCAAGGTCGCGGAGGACTTCGAGGACCTCGCTCCACGTGGGGAACTGACGACCGCTGCGGCGTTTGTAGTCGTCCATGGCCCTCATGAACTCGATTTCTTCGGGCTGATAGTCGCGTTCGCAGGTCGTGGGGTCGATCTGTCGGCGTCTCTCAATCTGCCGTCGACCGGACTCGCGGCGATCGTCGCCATCGAAGTTCTCGGGATCGACCGTACGACGGTCCTGTGAATTGCGACGACTCTTGGACCGACGGTCGACTTTCAACTCGGGGATCGCTTCAAGCTGCTCGGGCATGCGTGTCTCACCTTGTGTGGGGATCAAAGGTCGTTCACTCCGGAAAAGCGAACAGTCGGGCTGGCCACCGCATTCATCCGTTGAACGCATCAGCCGGACGGACTTTCGAGCATCCGTCTAAGGAAGTTTACGGTGAGAAACTTGAACAGGTCGGCGTGATCGCTTGAATCAATCAGGAAATCCGCGCAAAGATTCCTGTTCCGCGAAGCAGGACAGTCACGCCGACTCTACTGGTCATGCCGGTTGTGATTCGTCCACTGCCATGAGCGCGAACATGTTCGACTGGTTACGTCGAGCGTTGTTCGGGTTGTGAGACGACTTCCAGCAGTGCGTCGACTGCCGAATCGAACTCACGTCCGAGAGGTTCCAGTTGCTCGCCCAGGCGGACCCGCCATTGCTCGGAGCGGGTGGGAGCTTCGTCCTCGGCATCCGAGAAGTCGGCCGGTACGAACATCACCATCGCGTCGGTGACGAACTCCGTCGCACTTTGGGGCACGCCGGCGTAAACGTGCATGGTTCTCATCTTCGGAGTTCGCGGTTGTTCGCTTGAAAGGGCGACCTCTGTCGAGCGATGTGACTCCGTGTGAGCCATGTCGATCGTCGGAGTGCTGCCCAGTCGAAGCAGCGGAACAAGCAGCAAGATGCACGCTGCTGCACACAGGACTGCCGCCGGTGATCGCAGAGCAGCATGTTGTTCCCGATCGACGAAACGCCTTGTTCGGCTCCCTTCGGTCGGCGTTGCTTGCGGTCGTTGTATGCTGACCAATGTTGCCGGAGTCGCATTGCAGGAATTCTGTGGAGCAGCGCCCGGATCACCAAGACGGTTCAGAACGCCCTCGACAAGGTGTACGTCCGGCAGGGATGCCTGCCACACGGGGACGATGGCAGCAAGCAATACAAATTCGTTCCATGCCTGCCGACAGGCCATTGCCTCACAATCACGGGCATGGTCAAGAAGGTCTAGAGAAGAACATCGCGGGAGACGTTCCTCGACAGCGGATATCAAATGTTGCTGGAATTCTTCGCAGTTCATGTGATCATCTCATGCGATGAGCGTGTTCTCTCGTCTCATTCAATTCAGTCGGCCTCGCCTGTGACTGGCGACGGTGTGAAACGGTCGGCACTGATTCCTCTCCGGCTGAGGTGCTCTGCCAATTCATGTCGGGCTCGGTGCAGCCATGTTTTCACCGTTCCGACCGGACACTCCATGATCTCACTGATCTCTGCACATCCCAGTTCCTGTTGATAGAACAGAATGAAACATTCGCGGTACTCGTCCCGGAGACATTGCAGTGCAAGTGAGACCTCCTCGGCGATGTCGTCCGTATCGACAGGGTGTTCGCCGGTCGGTTCGATGGGAAAGTCGGTCGCGGTCGGCCCTTTCCGTCGTCGTTGGATTGCCGTGCGACAGCGATTCGCCGTGATGGTCATGAGCCAGGGCATGATTGACCGTGTGTGATCCCATGTGTGGAGATTTCGAATTGCGCGAACGAGTGAGTCCTGGGCAATGTCCTCTGCGTCCTGACGATGTCCCAACATCCGCAGGCACAGGCCGAACACGGACCTTTCGTAACGATCGACAAACTCACGCCAGGCAGATTCGTCACCTTCGAGGCATCGATTGACCAACTCAACCGGGGCCTCATGGTCGGCCAGGTTTTCTGCTGCCTGTTGCCTGGCCGAGGAAGCCATTTTTGCGGATCTATCTTTCGTTCCGAGCGGTCAAACTCCCTGATTCGCTGGAGTTCGCCTTTCAATAGGACATACCTGGCAAGGCAGCAGATGGTTTCACCCTTAGGATGAAACTCACAGGCCGACGCGTTCGATGTTGCGGTGGATTCTCCATCGCTGGCAGGGCCGATTACTTCTGAACCAGTTCCCTGGCAAGTGAGCGGGCGGCCTTATGAGCGTGGCGGATCGCGAACATGCGGGTCTCAATCTGCTCTTCGTTGTAGTAGCGTCCCGGCTCGCTGTGTGGGAGACCGGCAAGCGCGAGCGTCAACGGCAGGAGATCGACGAATTCACGGTAACGTCGTTGCTGATCATTGGCATCGGCCATGGGAGTTCTCCGTCAAATGATGGGGTCTGATGGGTGGGCGAAGGGAACGACGCGCCGTCTTGGCAGAGGCGATCATCGAATCATCGCACAGGATCGAAGATACCGCGCCGGTGAAGTTTCAGGCAAACCCTCATGCAGGAAACGCCGAACATTGACTGGTACGTGTTCCCGTTCATCAGTGTTTGAGAACGATCAAACGACTCGACGATTCGCGTTCCGGCAGCGCGTGGGAATCGGACGGAGAACGTTGCCGGAAGATCGGAGCGGCCCCAGCACTCACAGGCTCGCGGCACTACACCTGCGGTCGTCGCTGGGTGTACTGCTTGATGATGTCGGCTGCGGTATCGCGAACTGCGCCTTGCGTGCCTTTCTCACCATCAGCCTTTGGCGGCTCGGGTGGCTTGGCTCCCGTCTCGCTGGGATCCGGGAGTTGGACAGCAGGTGCAGGTGGACGTTTCCCAACCTCAGCAGCAGGGGGGGCTTCAGCAGCTGGCGGTTCGGGAGCCGGTGCTGGAATCGGAGTCTGCATGGGTTGCTGAGGGTACCCCATCTGAGGATAGGGCATCGGTTGCTGGGGATACCCCATCATGGGCATTCCATACGGTTGCCCGTATGGGAATTGCTGCTGTGGGTAGGGCATGCCATAGCCGATTGGAGGTTGCTGCGGATAACCCGGAGGGGCGAGCGGAGGGGGCGGTGTGTGTGTGGCGATCGTGTCGCCCTGCATGGAGACGGTTTCTTGCAGGTCCTGCCGTTCGACGTCGGGAAGGCCAAAAGTGGTTTGCGCGGAACTGTCGACTTCGCCGGAATCGAACGACGGAATCTCGATGGTCGCTGACCCCGAAGGAGTATCCCCCATCGTGAAAGAATCCGTCTGATCGTCGGCAGCACCGTTGGAGGACACAGCTGCAACCGGCTTGGCAATCGCGTTACCGACCGCCACTTCGAAATCCAGTTTTCCGACCGCAACCTTGTCGCCAGTCTTGAGGATCGTCTCACCACGGAGTCGTTCGCCGTTCACGAACGTACCGTTCGTGCTGCCAAGATCACGAACTCGTAACGAGTAGTCGTCGAGCTTGAAAACGCAGTGATGGCGGCTCACCAGATCGCTGTTCGGGCGAAGGTGACAATCTTCTTCGCGTCCGATCAGAAATCGGTTGGAAACGAGGGGGATGACGTGTCCGGACTGCTTCCCAGACGCCACACGCAACTCAGCATGCAACATTCCTGGCTCCTTGAAACCGAATCGAGGTCACTTCAACTGTAAACGTCGCTTCATGCAAAATGTCATCAGTGAATCTTTCAAAATGAGAATACAGAAATGACCGACGGCACCGAACGGAGCCTCATTGATCGACGAAGGGCTGAGTTGCGAATTTTGGAAGGTAGAAGAATATGAGATGAATGCGCTCTGCACCTTCTGCAATTGAAACGGTAACACGGGGGTTCGGGTGTGTCAACAATCACTCGAGAATTCCGATGGGTGATTTGTGACAGCAACCCCTACGCCCGACGTTGGTAGCGTCGTTCAGTCCTGTGAAGATCGAATGAAGGTCAGACGAATTCTCTCAGTCTGGTATTGGGATTGATCCTGCTGACGCGTCGGAATACTTCTCCGATGCCAACATCCGAGAACGATGAAGCTCCGAGTCATTCAATTGCCCAGCTTGCCAGGAGTTGTCCAGTTCGTCGGCAACTCGTTGGGTCAAATTATCGAAGAGTCCACCATTCTTCTCCTCGATCGGTCCAAAATCGAACACTCCCGGAAACTCGGGAGCATGCTCTGAGGCTTTAATCAACAGGGCTCCGTGTTGCAAAACGCCACCGTGTCGCCTTCTTTGAGCGCTACCCAGTACCTTGTTCTGTCCCACAACGACGTCGTTGGCGTCGCCCCGGCTGAAACAGAGGAAATGATGATCTAATGCTCGGTCCGCCTGACCGCGAAGCGAGGCCGAGATCTGAAACCTTTGCAAGACTTCCACAACTGTCTGATGCACCTGTAAATAGAGTTGCCGGGGGGCTTCCGACAAGGGATGTTGCGGCCCCAACGCGATCGAGTAGGTCCATTCCCGGTCGTGCAGAATGGCTCCGCCGCCGGACAGTCGCCTTACCCTCGGCAAACCCGAGAAACGAGCGTCGATGGTGGAGTCGTCATCCGCTTGAAAGTGCCCGAGAGAAAGGGTCGGTTCCTCCCACTGATACCAACGCAACGTCGGTCTCCCATCAGCGAGCGCCGACTCCAGCAGAACCTCATCGACCGCCATGTTGACTGCACCGCTGGCCGGCGTCTCCTCGATGATGACTCTCAATGGGGCAGGCAACGTCACCTCCGATCGATCACTGACCGGCCGGACAGGTCATCCAGGACAGACACGGCTGACGACCGGCTGCGACTTCATCCGGACGGCTGACGGCTGTCGAGTGAGGAGCCGCGTGCAGATAATCCGGGTCTTCGCTCAGAATCGTGCGGACCGCATTCGCGAATGCATCCAAGGTCTCTTTCGATTCGGTCTCGGTCGGCTCCATCATCATGGCCTCCGGGACATCGAGAGGGAAGTACACGGTCGGTGCGTGAAAACCGTAGTCAAGCAGTCGCTTGGCAATGTCCATCGCTGTCACGCCCTGTTTTTGTTTGACGCTCTTTGCTGATGCCACAAATTCGTGCATGCACAACTCGCCGTTCGGGACCGGGAGCAAGTCCTGCAATTGCGACTTGAGATAGTTCGCATTTAGGACCGCCTGCTCTGAAGCTTCGCGAAGACCCGCAGCACCGAGCGTCCGCAGATAGCAGTAACCCCGAATCAGAATCCCCACGTTTCCGAAGAAGGAACGAACCCGTCCGATGGACTTCGCAGGGGTCGCGAGTGTGAAGATTCCGTCAACCGATTTCTGCACGACCGGTCCCGGCAGATAATCCCCCAGAAACTCTCGCACCGCGATCGGTCCGGAACCGGGTCCGCCTGCTCCATGAGGCCCGGTGAACGTTTTGTGAACGTTGTAGTGCATCATGTCGCCGCCGAAGTCGCCAGGGCGTGTGATGCCCAGAATGGCATTCATGTTCGCACCGTCGATGTACACCAATCCGCCGACATCATGGAGCATCTGAGAGATGCGTTTGATGTTCGGCTCGAACAGACCAACCGTGTTCGGATTGGTGATCATGAACACGGCCGTTCTATCATCGAGGTGCGATTGTAGTTCGTCCAGATCAACGAGACCGTTGCTGGTCTGTTTGAGTTGCACCGTGTCGAAGCCTGCAAGAGCCGCGCTGGCCGGATTGGTGCCATGGGCACTGCTGGGGAAGAGCACTTTCGTCCGTTGCTCACCCCGATCCTGAAAGTAGGCCGCCGCTGTGAGAAGGGCGGCGAATTCTCCCTGCGCACCGGCAGCCGGCTGAAGCGACACGGCGGGCAGACCGGCGATCTCCGCGAGCATTTCCTGCATCTCGTACAGCAACACCAGCATCCCCTGATGATCCTCGGGACGTTGCTGCGGGTGGACGTCGCCGATGCCCGGCAGTCGCGCCAGTCGCTCGTGCCGCTTGGGGTTGTACTTCATGGTGCAACTACCGAGCGGGTAGAAGTGCGTGTCGACGGACATGTTGAGCGTCGACAAATTGACGAAATGCCGGACGACATCTGGTTCGGTCACCTCCGGCAGTGGCGGCGGCGCTTCGGCAAGTTGGGTGGCCGGCAGTAGCTCATTGACCGTACGATCCGGGACGTCGCATGCCGGATACCGGGCGCCCCGCCTCCCGGGATGGGACAGTTCAAACAGAAGCTGTGTGGCTTGTTGGTTTCGCATCAGCGGATTGTAGGAGGCAACCTCATCGGCGGCGAGTGTCGTGGCGTTGATTCGCCGGGGGCTGAGAATCCTCGACTGCAACAACGGGATCGAACAACGAATGAATGATCATTGTCGGACAATGGCAAACAGAAGGGGCACCATTCAACGCCGCGCGCGTGGCGTCTCGGCCAGGGACCGGCCGTGTCTCTGCCAGTCAAGCAGATCAATGCGGTACTCGCGGTCAGAATGTGTCGGGTCGTGAATTCGGCATGCGAGAAAACGGCCGTCAGGAGAGAAAGCGATTTGGGAGACCTGCTCGGGCGTGACACTCAGTTCAAACAACATCTGACCCGAGGAGACATTCCAAAACTTGATTTGTCCGTCATCGGCGGCGGAGGCCAGTGTTTGCGAATCCGGCGAGAATGTAACCGATTCGACATTGTCGAGGTGACCATCAAGCGTGTGGACGACACTCCAGTCGTTAACGTTCCACAGCTTGACGAGTCGATCATCACTGGCTGTCGCCGCCCATCGACCGTTTTGGCTGAATTTGATCTCGTTAATGGAATTGACATGTCCATGATCCTCGAAGACGAGCTCTCCCTCCGGAAGTCTCCACACTTGCACGTTGTTGAAGGGTGCTCCGCTGAATAGCCAACGCTCGTCGGGGGAGAAGGCCGCCGTGTCGCAATGATCGGATTCGATCGACGCAATTCGCTCCCCGGTCTTCAGGTTGAAGACGCGAAGCACATCCCCTTCAGATGTCTCGAATCGTTCGACAGCCGCGAGGTAGGTCCCATCTGACGAAACACAAACATGGTCGACATTGAAATCGTCGCCGAGATCCATCGTCCTGACAGGCTGGTCGCCCCTCTCCAAATCCCACACAGAGATTAACCCGGCCTCACCGCCGACTGCTACAGTTCGTCCGCCCTGGCAAGTGTCGATGGTCTTAATAATCGACGCCGACTCCCAAAGCTTTCTCGCAAGCCGGCCATTCTCAGGATTCCAGAGCTCGACCCTCCGTTGATCGACCGTGGCCAACAGTCCGCTCAATCCGGCAAATTGCATCGACTCAAAAGCGCGGCCCTCGTTTTCGAGTCCCCAAACGGCTGGCTCCCGCGCGACCTGCCATGCGAGTAGCTTCCCATCGGTTCCAACCGACAGGACACGGTCTCCCTGAGGTGAAATCGCCATCGCGTAGACCCGATCTCGATGAGCTTTCCATGCGTGCATCTTCGGGATGCCGACACGTTGCTCCAGTTCGTGTCCGTCCGAGGTCAATGGCCAGTATCGAATCATCCCTCCCCGGTCGCTGGCGATCACCGAGCCACCGTCGGGGGCGAACCGAACACTCTGAACGGCATTGAGATGTTCAAACTGATGAGTACGCTCCAAGGTCGGAATCTTGCGAACTTCCACTCGTCGATCCGCGGAACCAATCACCACCTGTCGACCGTCGGGAGACACATCGATATGTGTTAATCGACCGATGTTGGGGTCCAGCATCTTTATCGGCTTTCGAGACTTCATGTCCCACACGGCGACCTGTCCGTCATTCGACCCTGAAACGAGATGCCGTCCGTCACTTGTCAGGGCGATTGCGCCAGTTGTTCGTTGATGGCCCTCCAGAACACCAACGGATTCACCAGTTTCCGCATCCCAGATACGAATGACGGGATCGTTACCGGCAGACACGATCGTTTTGCTGTCAGGCGTCAAGGCGACGTTGAACACTTGTTCCTCGTGTGCTGCGATCTGTAGTTTTTTCGTTGCCCGACCACCGTCAAGGTCGAGTTGCCAGAGGCAAACCGTTCCATCATCTCCCGCGGAGGCGAGCACGTCTCCTTTCGAAGTGAATGCCAATCCATTGACTTCGATCTGACCGGTCTCAATCTCAAGTTGCAGAAAGAACGTCTCTGCATCGTAGAGACGAATGACGGCATCCCGTCCGGATGTGGCAACCGTGCTTCCGTCGGGAGAAAAGCAGACGTAGTAGAGCGGCTGTCTGATTTGTGCCACGAGCTGGGAAGGAATTCTCGCGTGATTCCACAGGAACTCCCATTCACCGCCGCGAAGGTCCCGTTCTCCGGGGCGCGGACGTTGCCTCTCCAGGAGACTGACTAACAATCGCATGTCCTGATTCGCCCACGCCTTTCCGGCGTCTTTCATATCTGCGACGTACAGCAACTCCTGCAGTGCCTCCTGACTGCTGCGGCTCTCGTCCAGAGCCGTTCGCAACTGATATCGAGATTCCTCAAGTTCGCGATTCGCATCAAGAATCTCAGCATTGAGGCGATTGAGGTGTGAGTTGGCGAGCGCCTGAACCGCAATAAGAGCGATGGCAAGTAGGATCGCACTGGCGGTCAACAGGGTCACCAGGGGATTTCGTCGACAGGCTTTTACAACATGTCCGATACGGCCGACCGGACGTGCCAGGATTGGCTTGCCGTCGATGAATCTCCCCAGATCATCTGCGAGCTCTTGTGCGGTCGAGTACCTGCGATGCGGGTCCTTTTTCAGACACTTGAGGCAGATTGTTTCCAGATCGCGGGGGACTTTGTCGTTGAGCAGCCTTGGTGAAACCGGCTCCAGCGTGCGAACCTGGTTGAGCGTGTCTGCGACGGTCTCGGCATGAAACGGAGGACGGCTCGTCAACAGGGTATAGAGCAGGGCCCCCATCGAGTAGATGTCAGTCGCAGGACTTGCAGCCTCGGCATCGCCGCAGGCCTGCTCTGGAGACATGTAGTTCGGTGTTCCCACAATCTGACCATGCTTCATCAGGGACCCACCCGCATTCAATGGCTCAGCCACACCGAAGTCCGTGACGCGGGCTTCTCTATTGGCGGTAATCAGCACATTGGAAGGCTTGATATCCCGATGAATGATCCCCATTCCGTGAGCGTAGTGGACTGCCTCAGCCACAGTCTGCAGATACTCGGCAGCCGCCACCGCGGGGAGCGGATGTTCCCGGATCAGCTCATCGAGACTGGTCCCTTCGACAAACTCCATCGTGAAGTAGTGATAGCCTTCAACCTCTCCATAGTCGTAGACAGGAACAATATTCCGATGAGTGAGGATGCCTGCGGCCCTCGCTTCCTGCAGAAAGCGGGCGATCAGCTCTGGAGACGTGAATCGGCCGTTGCGAATCGCCTTCAGCGCCACAACTCGATCGAGCTTGAAATGATGAGCGCGGAAGACGACGCCCATGCCGCCGGTCGCAACCTGCTCGATTAATTCGTAGTCGCCAAACGTCCCGACAGGGATCGGGTCATCAACCCCGTTCGTCGTCTCACCCGGATTATAAACCGTGGTTTTCATCCCTGTGGCCTGTGGAGCAGACGAGATAACGACGGACTCATCCAACCCTCTTGTGTCCGTCTCTCCCCGATGGGCCAGCATCAGTTCCCGCAAACGTTCAGCACACTCAGGAAACTGGTCGATCAACGCGATGAAGTCAACGTACTCTCCAGCAGCTAATTGCCGCTGAATCTCGGCGATGAACTTTTCCTGATCTTGTTGGAAGCTCGATTCAGTCACAACGTTACATCGGCCCTTATTCTCATGGGAGGCTTGGCGTGCCTTCTAATACGAACTCGCTCTTTATCATCTCACAATGATTTCGCCGATGCAATTCCGGGGAAATTCGAGTGATTCAGTGTGAGGACGTTAGCCGGCACAAAGGCCGGCACGATTCTGATCCGAAGCCCTCACCAAGTGATACACGTTCCGGGTATTCGGCATCTGCTTCAAGTTCCTTCCGAAACGCCAGAGTCGGAGGGGGCACTCTGTCCGGCGGACACAGAGCGCCTTCGAATCGTCTGCATGACCTTCTTCGCGACCAGTGGAAACAATCCAAGCACAACGAAGGCGAACAACACATTCGGAGTGAGGATACTGCTCGTGCCTTTCCCGGCCAGCGTCGACAGATCAGGCACAGACGAGCCGGCGTACACATAAACGGCTGTTCCCGGCAGCATGCCGAGTTGGCTGACCCACCAGTACGTCCGGGTCCTGATCGGCGTCAGCCCCATCACCAGATTGAGCACAAAGAACGGAACAAACGGAATCAGTCGCAGGGTGAAGAGGTAAAAGGCTCCCTCGCGCTCCAGCGCTTTGTTGATCACCTTCAGCCGATCTCCGAATCTGAACTGGACGGTCTCTCTCAGCAGGAACCGCGCCAGCAGAAATGCAATCGTCGCTCCGCTCGTTGAGGCAAAGCTGACCAGCAACACGGCTCGCCAGAAACCAAAGAACCAACCGAAGATCAGAGTCAACGCTGCCGCACCGGGGATCGAGAGTCCGGTCACCAAGGTGTAAACGAGAAACGCAACCCCGTAGATCAGGACCGGGTCCTGCTGTTGGAACGTCCGTATCTGCGACTCCTGATCCACCAACGCTCGAAGAGAAAGGGCGTCACCCGATTGGGTGTAAACAACACCTCCAACAATCACCACACCAGCCAGCACGATCAGCTTCAGCCACGCAGGACGGGCAGGATCGGCCGATTCGTGGGCGGAAGGCTCATCGGACATGCAGACTCGCTTGTAGCTCGCGATGGACGGTTTCTCGCTTGGGTGGTCGCACGCATCATCACATTGAGGATGTGACATGTCTGTGGGATGACTCACTCTCGAATCATGAGCGACAGAATCACCTGAGCATAGATGACATGTCCGAAATCATTGGGATGATTCACGCCGTTGCCGGTGAGATCGTAAAAGCTCTTGTGCTTGAGGAGTTCTTCCCAGACGGCGGTCAAATCAGCGAGCACGATACCCTCGCCGCACAGTTCCCGGAGTGCATGACGGTAAAGCAGGAATTGCTCCATCGGCACGCCCCATTCGACATTGCCGAGCATCGTCGCCACCAGAATGAATTCGGTCGTCGGGGATCGTTGACGAACGGTGTCGATGATCCCCTTCACGTTCTGCTGATAAGCCGCTGCATCACGACCGAAGACGTCGTTCATGCCGAATGCAATGATGACCAGATCGGGGTGCTGCTCGCCAAGCCGGTCATCGACGACCTGTTTGAGTCCCCGTGCTGCGTTCCAACCACCGACCGCATGATTCGTGAAGCTCACTTCACTTCCGAAGTGCTTCTGTAATGACAGAGCGACCAGTTCGCCGTAGGCGGGGCATCCGGGCTCGGCTCCGGTGAACTTCGAGGCATTGTACCCCGCGGAGATGCTGTCGCCGCAGAGGACAACGCTGACCGGCTGCTTGCTTCGCAGTTTCTGCATGAGGTGTGGAAGTCGATCGCCTGCGAACTCAGGCACCGGTCCCTGCCATTGTCCCGGCTGACAATCGTACGTCACCACGACCTGCCTTTCGTGATAGCCAGCCGCATTGTCGAAGAAGATCCCCCGCGATTGGTCGCCCTGCTGCCGTTTGATCTTCGGCTGATCGGATGTCATCAGCGGGTACAACTGCTCAGGGGTCATGAACGGAATGCGACTCCCCTCGGGTAGCGAGAGACTGTTGGTTTGACTGTCGAACACGTAGTCGCGCTCGGCCTTAAACGTCATCCTGCCGGTGGCAGTGGAGACCGACAACACGTGCGTCGGAGAGAAGAGGAGTGACGCTGACGGCATGGAATCCTCATCGGGCTGAATGAAAAACATCGGCTCACTCATTCGCGAGGCTTGCCAGAACGGCTGCAACGCCATCGACACGAAGCGATCGCTCGGTATCTCCTCAGGCAACTTCACTTGCGAAGTGGTCGACAGGTAAGCAAACAGGTCGCGAGTCTGTTCGAGCGAGAGTTGCTTGAGCAACCCGTCCGGCATCAGCGAAGTCTCCTGCGGTGCGATCTCCTCAATGTCGGCACGACTCACCGTGAGTTGGTCCTTGTGAGTTTGCAGAGTGACGGTGCGATCGTTTGACTCGATGATCACTCCCGTCATGACGCGTCCGTCCTTGAGGAGGAGAGTTGAAACCTTGAACCCTTTGCTGACCGATGCGCTCGGGTCGACGATGTTCTCCAGCAGGTAGTTGAGATTGTGCCGATTCGCCCCGGTGAGGTCCGGACCGATTCGACCGCCCTGGCCGTAGAGGACGTGACAACTGCTGCATGTCTTGTTGAACAGGAAACGTCCGTGCGAAGCATCCGCCTCAGCAAGTTGTGTTTCGTCTAACTGCGTTCGCAACTCGGCAATCACCTGTTGCTTTTCCTCCGATGTTTCCCGCACGGCTCCCCAGACCCGCTCCAACTCCTCGCTCAAGGCCGGATCATTGAAGCTCTGAATCTGCCTCCCGTGCCAGGCGGTGATGGCCGATGTCTCGATCTGGTCTTCCTCCACCGCATGCAACAGTGCCGTCGAATAACTCGGACGTGAGGTCAACGTGTTGATTGCAGTGGCCTGCCCTTCGGGGTCGAGGCGCCGGTAACGTTCGAGCACGAGCCGGGGCACCTCCGGATCGTCGAACGCTGCGAAGCCCCTAATGGCCTCATTCACGAGCGCCCGATCGTTCAGCAACTGTTTGAGCAGCGGCAGAGCTTCGGGGCGTTGATCATCGGCCAAAGCTCGCATCGCGCTTTTGCGTGACTCGGTGTCCGCCTCACTGTCCATTGCGATCTGGTGCAGCGCCTCGATGGCTTGCCCGTCACCGAAGATCACCCCCAGTTGTCGAGTTAGCTCCCGGACCTCTTCCGACGTCGACATGAGCAGGATCTGCGATGCTCGTGACCATGACGCCGGTGCGGAGGCCTGTCGCCAACCGCGGAGCGCGTCCGCCATGCCTTGCAGCACGTCAAGTTGGAACGCTGTGTCATCACGTGTGCCGATCATGTCCAACAGCGCATTCACCGGCTCGGAATGAGAATCGAGGTCAGCCGTCAATCGACGCACGATGTGTCTGCGAACCAAAGGGATCTGACTCTGTTCGACGAGAGCGATCGCTTTCTCAGGAAACGCGGGAACAGCGGCCTCGATGCCGTACCAGATCATCAACGGCAACTGTCGGTCGGACGCATCGTCTGCATGACTGACGAGAGCCCCCGAAATCTCCCAGCGATCCGCGGGCGCGAGGCGTTGCAGCGCGGCTGCGAGGTACAGTCGGACCAGAGCTGACTCTTCTCGAGCTGCACGTTGATTCAGCATCGTCACCGTCAGCGGACTGATGGGCCCCGGTTCCGTCAACAATCGGATCGCCCACACGCGGACATGTTCGCTCGCATGATTCACCTGTTGATGCAACCAACTCTCGTCCGCCGCACCAATCGCATGCAAACACCACATTGCCCGCAGTTGACTGACGTCGTCCGTCTCCTGTGTGAATATCTCGATCAGAGCCGCATGGGCAGCTGACATTTCGTCACCGGCGAGTGCCCGTTCCTGAAGCAGTCGTCTTGAGGTTCTCGCATGCCAGTCGTTCGGGTGCCGCTGCATCTCGACCAACTCGACACTCGTGAGTTGCATGAGGTCAACCACTTCCGGTGGATCGGGCTTGCCGTACGTCACCTTGTAGATGCGACCCGAAGTCCGATGCACTCCATCGTTTTCGTGGCACTCACCGATGTCCGACCAGTCTGCGATGTACACCCCGCCGTCCGGGCCGGAGATCAGATCGAGTCCGCGAAACCACTCATTGTTGGCGAAGAGGAAATCGTCTGCATGTTTGGCGACGTAGCCGGCCCCCTGCCGTACGAACGTGTCGCAGTTGATCCGGCGTCCGTGGAAGTTGAGCGTGTACATCCGGTGACGAGACGCCTCCGGCCAGTTGTCCCCCTGATAGATCATCAACCCGCTGTGAGCATGGCCGCCGCCCGCTTGAGCCGTGGTGTCGCTGACCCCCTGACGGATGTCACTCCACCGCTCGCCCGTATCCCAGTGGAAGTGATCCGCACATTGCTCGATGTATTGGTAGAGATGCGGATTGAAGTCGGCTCCATACATCCGGCGATAGTGAGCCCCCGGAATGAGATGCCATAGATGCCCGATGACCGTGTTGATGAAGAACATCTGCCCGTGCTGGTCGTAATCGAAGCCCCATGAGTTGGTCGTTCCGCGCCCCACGACCTCGAAGACCTCACGCGTCGGGTGGTATCGCCAGACGCAGCAGTTCAGTTCGGTCCGTTGAGAGGGCGTTGCGCCCGGCTTGCCGACAAACGAGTTGGCCTGGATGCCATGCCTGCCGTACAGCCACCCATCCGGTCCCCACTTCAGCCCGTTGACAATGTTGTGACGCACGGGGCCGTCATCCCAGCCATCAAGCACGACCACCGGCGGACCGTCAGGCACATCGTCGTGATCTCGATCCGGGATAAAGAGCAACTGTGGAGCAGCGAGCAACCACACGCCACCGAAGCCCACCTCGACACTCGTCAGCTTCTGGGCAGCGTCCCAGAAGACCTTTCGATTGTCGAAGCGACCATCGTGGTCCGTGTCTTCGAGGATCACGACACGATCGTGCAGCCGTGTATCGAAGTTGACGGCGACCTCCGAATACGTGTAGTTCTCGGCCACCCAGAGTCGCCCGCGTTCGTCGAACGTGAGTGAGATCGGCTGCTGCACATCCGGCTCTCCTGCGAACAGGGTGACCTCGAAGCCGTCTGGCACGGTGATCTGTGATGTTGCTTCCTCTGCTGAGAGTGGCGTTCCCTCCTGTGTGTTCGTCAGCGGCGGAGCATCATCCGCAGGAGAGGACTGGCCCATCAGGCACGAGCCAGTCAGCAACATGAACGTCAAATGAGAGAAGCGTGCCCATCGTTGAGTCATCAGCTGTCTTTCAATAGCAACAGTGAGTTGAAGTCATTCCGGTTGAGGTGTCCGGCCTTCGTTTCGCCACCAGCGAAACTCATAGCTGCCGTGCTCAGCACAGGCGGCGATGTCAAGTCGGCCGTCGCCATTGAGGTCGGCGATGATCACCTGATTGGCACTTCGCCAGTTGTCCTTGAGGATGTGACGCGTCCATTCGCCCTTGGGGTCGCCCTGATTCTCGAACCATGCAACCCGCCCCGGCGTCCGCCATGAAGTGCCTGCGACGTCGACGTCGCCATCCCCATCAAGGTCCGCTGCGATCGCTTCGAAAGCGTCATCGAACTCTGGGGCAATGACGTGTTTGTTCCACAATCCCACCTTGGGCGAGTCATTCTCATACCAGACGATCTGATTCTCCTCATGAGTGTGAGAGGCTTTCGGGTCGTCGTCCTCCGGACGGAAGTAAAAGCCGAGGGCCATGACCACGTCCAGATCGCCGTCGCCGTCCATGTCCGCGGGGTTGCCGTGCGCCGGGCAGACCGACTTGTCATCGATGAGGTGCTTCACCCAGGAAACCTTGCCACCGATGAGTGAGTTTTCGTACCACACGACCTCACTCTCCTGCCGGATGGTACCCAGTAGGTCAGCGTCGCCGTCACCATCGAAGTCGGCTGCCCGCATCGTGCGCGTCTCCAGGGCGTCCTCCTCGATCATGTGTTTCTGCCACTCGTCCTCATGAGGCGAGCCATCATTCTCGAACCAGGCGAACTGGTTTCCCAGCACCCAACTGGAGGCAGCGACGTCGAGATCGCCATCACGGTCAAAGTCAGCCAGAGCGACATCGTAAGCACCCGGCAAGTCGGTCGTGATCACATGTCGCGCCCAAAGTTCACCGTCGGTAGGAGTGCCATCGTTCTCGAACCAGAGCAGATCCCCCCGCAGATTCTTGACGATCACAATGTCGAGGTCGCCGTCACCATCGACATCGCCGACGAGATGCCGTTCGAGTCGCTCGGGATCGTCCTGCTGAATGATGTGACGTCTGAACGTTCCTTCGTTATCGTTCTCAAACAGGTACAGTCGATTGTGCGGTTGATAGTCAGCGCTCGAAAGATCAAGGTCACCATCCTGATCGAAGTCGGCTGCCGCGATCCCATAGGCGTAAGCATACTGATCCGCGATCAAATGCTCGGAAAAGCGAAGCGACAACTGTGCCTCGTCAGCACGTATTGTGGAAACGGCCGCAATCACAATCCCCATCCCCATGCACGTCATCACGCTTTTTTGCATCGCCCATGCACCTCTCGATTTCGGCAATGTGTCGAATTGTCACCGGGACCGATTTGCGAAACGTGAGTATACCAGTTGCTCGCCCGGATTCGAGTTGATGACTCATTGAGCGGTGCGACCGCCTGAACGGGCAATGTCGGGCCGTGTGACGCGGTGATTGATGCCATGCAATCGCACTCACCGGATCGTTCAGAGCCCGGTGGAATCTTCGGAATAATCGGAAGAGACGGGACACAACTCTCGGAGCCTTGAATCCCTTTTCCCAGTGCGTCACATCGACCGTTGCGTCGCGGGATGCGACCTATAGTTGCATGACTCCGGGCTGCCAATCCTTGCATTTCTGCAGAGTAATTCGATGTCCGCGCCCAAGATTCTTGTCGCCGACGACAGCCGCACCATTCGTACACGGTTGAAGCAAATCCTGATTCCCGCTGGCTTTGAAGTGATCGAGGCCAGTTCGGGACAGGCCGCGCTCGAATGCATCAAACGGGAGCCCCCCCTGCTGGCGGTCCTCGACATCAATATGCCGGACACCGACGGCTACGGCGTCTGCGAGGAACTCCAGAAACTGGGGCCGCCGTGCAGCGAGTTGCCCATCATCTTTCTCACCGCGATGGAATCCCATGCGCTCGAGATGCTCGGCGACAAACTCGGTGCGTACCTCCACAAGCCGGTCGACGCGAAACGACTTCTCGATGCGGTTCACTCGCTTGCGGGGGTTCATCGCTGACGAATGTCTGTTGTTCCAGTCCGAGACACCCCTTCGAAACTCACGTCTTTCACAAGCCAATTCACATTCATGCCAGAGACCAGCCCGCCACCGCCGACATCGCCCGCTCCCTGCAGCCATTCTCAAGGTGAAAGCAGGTCTGAGTGCGGTACAGCGTCGACATGGGACGTGTGGCTGAATGACTGGCAACAGCAACTCACAGCGACGGTCGGTGAGGTCTCCAATGAACTCAACGACATCATGGGGATGCTTTCACCCGGGCGAGTCGCGGCACTCGCGCCTCCCGTCTCGACGGCCATCGAAGCCACGAGCCCGATTGAGGAGGAGCCGAGCATCTCTGCACCGGAGTTCGTCACCGAACACCCCCTGCAACCGGTCAGCGTGATGACACCCGAAGAGAGCGTGACACCGAACGCGGCAGTCGCTCACTTCACCGATGAACAGATTTCGTCTGCTGTCGTCGGCGACGAGCAGATGCGGTTGTCTGCTCTCAAGGCACGACTTGCCGAGCGCCTTCGCGATCAGCTGGAAACTGTTGAATCCGAATCGGACAAGGAGGTTCCCCAATGAACGTCACTTCCGCTCAAGCTTCGGGCCAGTATTGCGTCTTCAGTGTTCGGCAGGAAACGTTTGCCGTGGATGCAACCGACGTCCGCGAGATTGTGGAGATGGCGCCGATCGTCTCAGTCCCCCATGCGCCGTCCTGTCTGGCAGGACTCTGCCATGTGCGGAATGAGTTTGTCCCGGTACTTCTCTTATCGCCGTTCACCTCAGACTCGTCGACAGACCTCGGCGGGTTATCACTCCTGCTGCTCATCGACGGTCCACACGGTGTCTGGGCGTTGGCGATCTCTCAAGTGATCGGCCTGGAGCGTCTCGGACAGACTGCGTTCGAAAGAGAGCACTCGTCAACTCAGCCCAACGTGGTCACAGGAAGCACCCGCTGGCGCGAGAGAGTTGTGCGAATCCTTGACATGGACGCTCTCGCCCTGGAAGCGGCTTCTTCGGTCGAGCACGCCTGGACGTTGGTGTCGAACACGACCAATCCCTCGAATCACCTCGCCGTCAACTGCGGTCGGCAGACCGCGTCCTGAGGTTCCCCACTCATGAAACTCAAACATTTCCTCACCCTGTCTCACGTGATCGTCGCCTGCATTGGTGCAGTCGTCGCCACGGTTGCTTCTTCGTTTTCCGGCTCAATGATCGTGGCGGGGGGGCTGAGCATCGGACTTGGAGCGTGTGTTGGTCTGGTCGTCAGCCGGGTACTTGGCAGAGGATTGCGACAGATTCAGAAGGCGGATCATGCCGGCGCGGATGCGCCCGTTGCGTCGCATCCGATCTGGGAAATCGAGCTCGTGATGGAGCAGGTGCAATCCCGAGCGGCACGCTGGTCCGATATCGGGTCTTCTGCGAAGTACCAGTCGCGGGAGATCGAGATGCTTCTCGACCTGATCCATCAGGAGTTGGACGACGAGACGATTGATCGCACGGGGACTCCCTTCGCGGAACTCAAGCGGACGCTGAAGGACCTGACGACGCGGGTACAGTCCGAACTGGATCATATGGTCACTCCCATTGGTGAGATTCAGGAAACAACGAGTCGGATGACGGCTGTCTCCGAGGAACAGACGGAGGCGGTGAATCGAACGACGACGTACGTCGAACAGCTGTCGTTACAGTTCGACGCCGTGGCCGCCGATGCCAATGCTGCCGGTAAATCCATTCGCAAAGGGGGAGAAGTTGCCGGTCAGGCACATGAGATGGTGAACGAGCACCTCGAACAGATCGAAGCGACGCGGCGTCGCATCGAAGCGACGGAACGCAAGTTGCGAACGCTCGGGGAACGGACCGAAACGATCGAAGGGATTCTCGAAACGATTACTGAAATCTCTGCACGTACGGACTTGCTGGCCCTCAATGCGTCGATCGAATCGCTGCGCGCCGGGGAACAGGGGCGCGGCTTCTCCGTTGTCGCCGAGGAGGTTCGCAAACTTGCTGAGCAGACAACGGAATCAACTCGACAGGCTGCTGAGATCGCCGAAACGATCAAGATCGAAACAGACGAGTCGATCCGTGCATTAACCGAGCAACGTGAAGAAGTGCTCGCCGAGATGCAGAAAATGTCGTCAACGAACAGTTCCCTCAACTCGATTCAAGAGACCTGTCGCGAGTCTTTTGAACACCTTGAGGACATTTCGCGAACGGCTGCCCAACAGTTGCATCTCACGCAAGATCTGGTGGTCGCGGTTGAACGCATCTCGGAGACAACTCGCAAGCACCGAACGTTCGCGGAGGGTGCCGGCTGGGCCGCGCGGTCTCTCAATCAATCATTCGGCGCTCTCGACTTCGCGCTCGCTCCTCTGCGATGCGGGTTGCAGGTCGAACGCACCGCCGTCTCTCGACACAGTGACAACGAACTCCCCGATGACATCTCGCTGACAGACGAATTCTTGAGGCCGCTGATCCCGGAAATGAGCGAGGCACACTAGGCAATCGTCATGAGCATGACTGAGCAACATCCCGGCTCTGTCGACGAACTGCTGACTCCGGTCGAGCAGGCGCTCAGCCGCTGCGCCGACGATGCCTCACGGGCCGGTGACGCGCAGCAGGCACTTGCTCAGTTGGCCGTCGCGGTCGAACTGATTGCTGACGAATCATGGCTGAACGGCGTGCGCACCTTGGCGAGCCTGCTGGAAATCGTCGGATGCTTCGCTGACGGCTCGGATGAGCAGATGGCTCAGGTCAGTCGGGACATCGTCGAGTTCGTGCAGACATCGCTGCCGCAGATCGGAGAGGCGCTCGAAGACCCGCAAGCCGATTCGATCTCGGCGATGCTTGAACTCGTTGACGAGTCGCACAAGCGTTGGGGCGAATACCTGACTCTCGTGGGGAGCGGCACCAGTTGGACAACGTCGCATTTCTCGGATGACGAGATCGAAGCGATTAACGACGCGAATGATACGATCGACACCGCATCGCCCCAACAGGTCGATTTGATTCTGTCTGCATTGGGAGGGGGTGTCGAACTCGCGGACGAGTCTGTCGACGTGGAGATCGTCAACACCGAACGTGAGCCGGAGTCGATCACGCCGGCGGAGATCGAGGGCGGGCTCAATGCCTTCACGCCGCAACAGGTTGAGATGGACTCCGAGTTACTCGAAGCCTATCTGGAAGATGTCGAGCAATGTCTCGGGTCGATGGAGCGATCTGTTCTCCGCCATGAGCAGAACCCACAATCGTCTGAATCGATTCAGCAGGTCGAGCGAGACCTGCACACGTTGAAGGGTGCATCGGCAAGCGTCGGGCTGAGCAAGCTGGCGGAACACATTCACGGTGTCGAAGAGTGGTTGCAGTCGCAAGAGAGATCGGACCACGGCATCCAGTTAGACCCGGTGCTGAACTGCGTCGACGCGGTGCGAATGCAGGTCGAATCACTTCAACGACTCGCTTCATCACGACCGCCGTCTGCGCCGCGGATCGTGTCCCAGCCTTTGACGTCGACACGTCCCAAGGCACCGCTGCCGGCACCATCAAGTACCCTGCCAATTTCTGTCGGATACGAGCGACCTGAGGAACCGGGTGATGAGTCGGTCCGGGTCAGGTCGTCACAGCTTGACCGCTTGATGGACATTCTTGTCGAACTCGTCACCTGGCGGAGAAGACGTGACCAACGTGTGATCGAAATCGAGCGGGCCGCGGAGGAGCTGACACGCTGCACTCTTCGCCTTGAATCAGTCGCAAACCAACAGGACTTGGGCCACGCCGGTTTGACTGCTGCGAACCGTGATGAAACAACGGCTCACGAACAACGGACACGTCGATCGCTTCAGGAGATCACCAGTGATGTGCGAGAGATTGCCTCCACATTGACCGGTGTGCGGCGATCGCTGGCGGAAGAGAATCGATCGGTCTCACAATTCCTGCAGGAATTCCGTCAGCAACTTGTCGAGCTGCGCCGACTGCCGTTGACCGGACTCTTTCAGCGACTCCAGCGCGTTGCCCGTGATGCGGCTCGTGTCGAGCAGAAGCAGGTCCGGCTCGAATTCATCGGCGAACATGCAGGGTTGGAGCGGTCACTTCAGGAGCGGTTGTACGAGCCGCTGCTGCATCTCGTCCGCAATGCGGTCGGACACGGCATCGAGACACCCGACGATCGCAAGGAGGCGGGCAAACCGGTTGAGGGAACGATCACTCTGGAAGCGTACGGTAGTTCGCACCTGCTGGTTCTGGAAATCCGCGATGATGGCGCAGGTCTCGACTATGACGCCATCCGGAGGCGCGGTGTGCAGCGAGGATTACTTTCGGACGGCCAGTCGGCCACGGAGCAGGAACTCTCGCGACTGATCTTTCAGTCCGGATTCTCGACACGAACTGAGACGAATGCGATTGCCGGTCGTGGTGTCGGCATGGACGTTGTCGCGACCGCGTTGGACCGGTTTAACTGCCAGATCGAGGTCGACTCCGTTCGCGGAAAGGGGACGACGATCCGTCTGAGTATCCCGTTATCGTCGGTCATCGAACACACGATGATCTTCCGAGCGGGCGGTCAGCTGTTCGGGCTGCCCACTCCGTTTGTCCAGGCAACCTCCAACGCCATTGACTCCTCGTGGCCTCCCAAGACGGTAGACCGCTCAAGGCATCTGTCACTTACTGATTTTCTCGGAATTGAGCGGGCCGAAGAGACGGTCAATCAACGGACGTTGACCGTGGAACAACTGTCAGACGGTCGCGGAGGTCAGAAGAACTCAGATCAATCTCGGTCGAAGAGACCAAAGGACGGTCAGGGTGGTCAGCTCCACTTCGCCATCGACGACTTGCTGGGGACGGAAGAAGTGGTCGTGCGTCCGCTGCCGTCGATACTGCGGCGACATCCGCTGTTGAGTGGCGTGAGCCTCTCCGGCGCGGGCGAAGTCGTGCTGCTGTTGGACGGTAACCGATTCATCCAGGCGGGGACGATCTTCGCGCAGGCATGTTCTGACAGCGAAGCAATCCCAGCGACACTGGCGGCGGCCGAATCGCCGCGTCGCATTCTCGTCGCAGACGATTCACTGAGTGCACGAAAGCGGTTGGTCCAGACATTGACTCGGTATCGATTCGACATCACTGAAGTCGGCGACGGTGCTGAAGCACTCGACGTGTTGCGGACAGAAACATTCGACGCGGTCTTCTCTGATCTGGAGATGCCTCGCCTCAGCGGATTCGATCTGTTGTCACAACTCAAGGGGAGCAACCGGCACCCTTGTGAGCCCGTGGTGATCGTGACGACTCGCACAGAGCCGGAAATCCAGAAGCGTGCACATCAACTGGGAGCGGACGGGTTTCTCGCGAAACCGGTCAGCCCGGATTCTGTTGATGATGTCCTGCGAAAACTCGACATGATTTCTCTGACGAAGAACTGAAAGAAGATAGACTCATGAGCCAGAAAACAATCTTGGTGATCGACGACAGCGCGACGATTCGACGTTTGGTCGATAACACGCTCAGCCCCGAGGGGTATCGCGTGATCCTCGCGCCGAATGCCGAGGAGGGACTTGAGCAAGCTCGTACCGTCAAGCCGGACATGATCCTGCTGGATCACCAACTCCCCGGCACAACGGGTTTCGACGTTTGTGAGCAACTCCTCACGATTCCCGAGGTGCAACACACACCGGTCGTTGTCAGTTCGACTTTGCGGAAGAAGGCGTATGTTGAATACGCCGACTCACCCAATGTGGTCGACATGCTTCCGAAACCTTACACGGAAGATCTGCTCATCACCACGGTTGAGAACGCGCTCGACACCGGAAGTCTCATCGTGCAGTCGCAGGCCGACGGCACGGCAGTTCCGGAAGTGATCAACGCCTTGGAAGAGGCCGACTTCGCCGGGACCTTCAACTCGTTCTCGCTTCGTGAGGTGCTCGACTTCGTCAACAACAGCACCAAGAGCGGAGTTCTCGAAGTGCAGGCCGGCGCGGCGCGCATCTGGTTCTACGTGGATGAGGGACGCATTCAAGCTGTCACCGGGACCGGCATCGACTCGAAGGAGATCGCCCAGTCGCTGCCCGCGTCGCTTCGTGATATTGCTCCGGTGTTGAACCTGACCGTCGGCGGCAAACTCTGCTCGGAGGTCGATGGACTCGTCGAGCTGTTGGATCGCAAGGTTCTCGACCCCCGTCTTCTGAGGCAGGTGCTTCGACATCAGGCGGCCATGCTGGTCTGGAAGTGTTTCCACAGTGAGCTCAAGGGGTTTCGCTTCGAGACGGGCCGCATGCCCTCACCATTGTTCCGTAAGCTGCCATTGGATTCGAGCCTTGCCGCCCTCACCGTCGAGGCGGCTGTGCACTGCCCAGCGCATGAACTCGCCGAGGAAAACAGCAGCACCCACTATTCACGTCGGGCGATTCGTGGACAGAACCTCGATCGTGCGGGTCTGTCGGCTCAGCATCTCAAAGTGTTGAACGGTGTCAGCGAACCGATCACCGCCGCGAATCTCGCGACACAACTGGGAATGGACCCCGACGAAACTCGACGTGTGCTGCAGGGGCTCAGCCGTGCAGACCTGATCGATCGCAAGTCGGTCGGACAGGTCCCGCAAGTGGTCGTGCTGGAAGGGAATGCCGACTGGGCTCGCTCGCTGCGGCTGGGGGCACAGCAGTACTCAGAGCAGTTCAACCTAAAGATCGTCCGGGATCAACTGGCTGTCCGTCTGTTGCTTAAGAGGAGTCGACCGGACGTCCTTATCCTCCCGTTGGAGGCAGACGGAGAAATCACCTTCGCTGCACAGGCTCAGCAGGAATTGGCAGCAAAGGATGCTGACGTCCGAATCGTGGGCGTGTTGTCGTCAACGGACGATCGCGACACGCCTCGCCACACACCTGTGGCCTGTGACGCGTACCTGACGCGACATTACTCGGCCGAACAGTGTTTGAAGGCCGTGGAGCAGGCGATGTCCGACGAACCGGTCACACAAGTTGCCGAGTCCCACGAATCGCCTTCACTTGCGACATGTGCCTCCTGATTCGAAAGAGATGGAAAACTCCATGATGTCTGCAACCACCAATAATCAACAGATGATGTTGTATCGCCTGCAGGTCTTCGGTCCTGACGGTGCAGTCTTCCAGCACGAGCTCAAGCCGGGACACGTGTTGATCGTCGGGAGTAGCGCCGCATGCGGACTGCGCCTCGATCACCGTTCGGTCTCTGGCATGCACTGCTCGATGGAGCCCGATGACGAGGGGATCAAGTTGCGGGACTGGAGCTCCGACGAAGGGACGTTCGTCGACACCAGTCGCGTGGAGACGGAGATTTACGTTCAACCCGGATCAGAAATCCGCATTGCTGATTATCGACTTGTGGTCCATGGCGTTCCGTTGACGGCAAGACGGAGCATGACGACCGACGTCGCATCGCCGCCTCCCATTCCAGTGCAAGTCGAACCGGCAGACGTGACACTCGAACAAGGGGCTTTCCTGAGCGATGAACCATTTTCATCCGACACAGATCGCTCGTCACTCATCCATCACGACGACATCCCGTCCGACGCGATCGATAACTCCTGGAGTTCCCGTGATTCGTCGGAACCAGAGTGGAACCGTGACTTCGATCCCTGGGACAGTCCCGATGAACCGAACTTCTCTCATCCGACAGAGCGAGACGCCTTAGAGAGTCACGGGACATCAGCATCGGGATACGATCGCGACGCGTTTCGTGATGACACGAATGAGCTTCTGCAGGCGGAGTTGGAATTCCTGCGGGCCGAACTCGCTGACCGCGATGCGCGTCTGCATGACTTGGAGACGGACTCCAGATCGACCATCGGCGTCGAGCCGATCGCCGACACGATCAGCAAGGACGAGGCTGAGTCTCTGGTCGGTCGTCTGGAACAACTCCTCATCGAGTTAGACGAGAAGGACGAGCAGATCGCGACGTTGTCCGACCTGCTGCGTGACTCAGAAGACGCTGTCGAAGCGGCCGACGAGGAGCGTCAACAGATGGAGACATGGATCGGAGAAGTCGAGCGGCGGGTCGGTCAATGGCAGGAGGAGTGGCACGCTGAACGCGACAGACTCAAACAGTCGATCGACGAGGTCACTGAACAGCGAGACCGGGCGGAACAGCAGCTTGCATCGGGTGGTGCGGCGGCCGCGCCAGCACAGTCGACCAGTGAGGAATTCCTCCAACAGATTCGCGAGGAGTATTCACGGTTGAAAGAAAAGTTCCTTGCGCTGGAGCAAGACCGCGAACAGCTGCAAAGTCAGTTGGAGAATGTCGGCAAGACTGATATCGAACAACGGTTGAAGGCCGCAGTGGATGCCGCTCTGCGCGAGGAGCGACTCGAACTCGCACAGGAGAAAGCGGCGATCGCCCGGTTGAAGAGTGAAGTGGCGAAGCAACAGGAGGATTTCGAGTCTCGCAGCCTCCGTAATGAAGACGACCACAAGGACAGTGCCGATCTCCGAATTCGGGCATTTCGCGAACACCTCCGGGAGATTCACGAGACCGATCCCAGACCGGTGCAGGCGCCAAGTTTTGCCGATCGCATGGGAAAACTCTGGCGAAAGCTGGAAGGCCGTCCCCTCGACACGGACTGACCTGGCTCGACGCAACGACATTCAACCAACTTTTCAATCCTTACCTTTGATGAGAGTTTGATAGATCGATAGCGAATCAGCAGCGGTGGCAGGGTCAGAAGCGAAGCGGATGGCCCTGCGATCATCGATCCGAGCCTTCCCGTTGGTCAGACCCGGCCACCCAACGGAACTCATCAATCATACCGACTCTCAGTCGCCTAACATGACGCGAGCCAATCATGGATCTTTCCATTCAACAATCCGCCCTCCAGCAACGTCGAGATGACACGATCGCGGCGGATAGCCGCGACCCTCAACAGGTCGAGGAGTGTGCGATTCGCCTCGTGACCTTGAGTGAGCGGTTGTCGAGGTTTCTCAGTGGCCACGTCGAACGTTTGCAGGAGGCGGCACGCGAGATCAAGTCGGCGGCACAACTTCAGGCCAAGTACGAAGCGATGACGGCTGAGTTCACAAAGAAACAGCAGGAGTGGGAACGTCATCGAGAGGCCGAGTCGCAACGAATGGCAGCCGATGCACGACTTTTGTCCGATGCATGGGATCAGATCGAGAATGAACGACGAGAGCGGCTGAGCCACGGTCACACTCACGACATGCCGAGTGCCGGGTACTCGACGCCCGAAGTCAGTCATCAGGAGACACAGGCCAGTCCGGCCCCGCAGACGAATCATTCCCTGTCGGATACGGCCTTGTTCGACATGGGGGTGCCGAAGTCCGCCCAACCGTCGACGGTCCAGTTCCAACAGTTGAAACGAGAAATCAGACAACACGCGCGGCGCAGCCGATAATTGCGGGTCCAAAGATTTGTAAACTCAGGAGTGATGTGGTGAGTATTCTCTCATTCTTCAGCGGATCGGAAGAGGTGTCCGTCAGCGAGGTCGTTGAAACGTTCAGCGATCCCGCGTGTGACGATTCGTTTATCAGCGGCAACACCGATGCCATGCTGACCAACAGTCGGTACGGACTCATTCTCAACCGGCACAATAGCGCTGAGTACGACAGCCATGTGCAGGCGTTGGCGTGGGTGTCGATGGAGAAGGACATGGCACTCGTCCCGGCCAAGCCTGTCGATGACGACAGTCATTCACATCCGGGTGAGGAGGGGGTCGAACTTCCGTCGTTCTATCTGGATCGTCATGCGGTCACGAACCACCAGTACGCGAAGTTCATCGCAGAGGGCGGGTACAGTCAGACGGACTACTGGCCGCGTGAGATCTGGCCCAACCTCCTGCAGTTCGTCGACTCGACTGGGTACGCCGGTCCGCGCTTCTGGCGGAACGGAAAGTGTCCGCGAGACAAAGAGACGCATCCGGTCGTCGGGATCAGCTGGTTCGAGGCGCGGGCCTTCGCCCTCTGGTGCGGCAAGCGACTTCCGACCTCACTTGAGTGGCAACATGCTGCGAGCTGGTGCACGGGTAAAAACGGACGGGGTCGCAGCGTCCGTTATCCCTGGGGTAACACGTTCTCACCGGAGAAGACAAACACATGGGCCGGCGGACCGGGGGAGACCGTTCCGGTCGACGAGTACTACGACGGCTGCACGCCAAACGGGGTGTATCAACTCATCGGCAACGTCTGGGAGTGGGTCGCCACACAGTTCCAATACGACGTGGGGACGTCTGGACTCCGAGTGAACTTTGAACAACCTCTTGCCGAGATTCGTGGCGGGGCGTTCGACACGTACTTCGAGACACAGGCAACCTGTCAATTCCGCACGGGACAACCGTTCCTGTACCGGGCGGACAATCTGGGCTTTCGCTGTTGTCTGCCGGCCAATCAACTTCGCGAACCTCCATCGCCCGATGCGTTTGACTGAGATGTCGAACTCACGATTTGTTTCCACAACGAGAATCAACTTCCCATGACGACCGCCACTTCCAATTCGCCTCGCACGAGCACATCCAAGGTGGAATGTGTCTGCTGCGAGGAGTCGTTTGCCAAACACAATCTCTATTGTCCGAAATGCCATGCGCCCGCTGAGGTGTCGTCCGTGGTGGCCGAACGGGGTGCTCCGCCGCAGTTCATCTCCGTAATTGGTCCAAGTGGCGCTGGCAAGACCGTCTACCTCGGGATGCTCCTCGACATGCTCTCGCAGGGAAAGTGTTCACTGCGCGGACTCCCGAACGGTCCTTTCTCACTCGCTGTCCAGCAGGAGACGATCCGGGCGCTTGAGCAGCAGCGATTTCCAGAAAAGACGCCGTCTGAGGCCGATCAATGGCGATGGGTGCACTGCGAAGTCGCTCCGGCGAAACGCCCCAAGCGGATCGTCGACATCGTGACTCCCGATCTCGCCGGCGAATCGATCGCCCTCGAACTGGAACACGAGGAGACCTATCCCGTCATCCAATCCGTCATCAGAAAGTCGGCCGGCTTGCTGGTGCTCTTCGACTCCGCACAGGCGCGTGAGGATGGCCGCACGGAAGACATCTTCGGCATGAAACTTGTCTCCTATCTCGCCAAGCAGTTTCGAGGTGAGGGGCCGCTTCGCTGGCGAAGGACGAAGGTGCCGATCGCCATCATTTACACCAAGGCGGACTCCTGTCCGGAGGCGATGGAGGATCCGGAGGAATTCGCGATGGCGACCATGCCCGGATTCGTGCAGGGATGTGAACGGCACTTCGCACGGCATCGCTTCTTCGCCTCGGGGATCGTCGGCAGCTATGCGATGGGGGTCGATGGTTACGGACGTCGACAGCACATGCCCCTGCACGTCGAACCGCGAGGCATCATCGAGCCGCTCGAATGGTTGATGGAGCAGGTCTGAATCATGCTCGTCGAACAAGCCCTCTTTACGTCAGCACTCACGCAACAGGCGCGAGGCTATCACCTCGTGGCCCGGTCTTCCGGCGTCACCGACGGCATGGCCAAGACGCTCGCCATGTGGAGCCCCACGCACGATTCACTCACGCAACCTCACTTGTCGGCTGACAGCATTAACTTCTTCCAACTCGACCAGGATTGGTCCGCGCTGACCCGCACGGTCCGGGGAGAGTCGGAATACAGCAACCGCGGCGGACTCCGGCTCGAAACGAACATCCTCGTGTTTCGGACATCGCAGTTGTCCACGCACGACTACAACCCGCTGTCGGTTGCGGCGTTGGCTCTTGCGTTGGGGCACCTGCGCCTGCGTGCCCAGGCACCACGCCTGTTGGACTCGCTACAGCTGCCAAGCTCGGCCTGGGCGACACGCATCCACGAAGCCAAGTCGGCGGATGGCGATGAGGACACGATCACAAAACTCATCAGACTGACTTCACAAAGTCGAGTCATGGTCGTCGGAGCAGAGTCGCCCAGGAAAGTCGTGGGGACTCTCCTGCAACGACTCCCGGCCGACCGGCGAGCGGGCCTCACCTTCTCGACCGGACTGCGTCCTTCACTACACCGGCCGTTTCGCGTGCAGTTCCTCCCTCAATTGAGCGAGAACCTGAGAGAGAAGATGGCCGCCGCAGGCATCATTTGCCTCGACGTCGAACGATCGCTGGCCATGTAGCGACCGCCGCTACATTGTCTCGACGGTTCCTGCTACGCTCTTGCTGACGGTTTCGAGTTGCGACATTGAGAGTCGCTGCGTCCGTTCGTCAAACAGGAGAATTGCACCATGAATCGCCCCGGACGTCCCCCGCAGGACCTGCCCGATCCCACGACCAAACTCGCTGAAGGCTGGCATTGCCTGCACATCTACTACCGTGTCCGTCCCAATCCCAAGGGTGTCTCGCTCCTCGCGGGGCGGGAAGAGTTGATCAAGATTCTCGACCCCGAGGGACCGGCTGCCCCCGAACGGCTGCATCTCTCCGTGACGTCCGGACACCGCGCCGACTTCGGCATCATGCTGATGGACCCCGACCCGCTCAAGATCGACGCGATTCCGCAAGCAATCCGCATGTCATCACTGGGCGAGTTTCTGGAGCCGGTGTACTCGTTCGTGTCGATCAGCGAAGTTTCCGAGTATGTGCCGGCCATCGAACAGTACGCACAGCGACTGCAACAGGAAGGCACCGCTCCCGACGATCCGTCGTATGCTGCGAAGGTGAAGGCCTACGAGCAGCGGCTGCCTATGATGAACAAGCAACGGCTCTACCCGGACTTCCCCGACTGGCCGGTGATTTGCTTCTATCCGATGAACAAGATCAGGCACCCGCAGGCCAACTGGTACGATCTCCCGTTCAGCGAGCGATCAGCACTGATGGCCGAGCACGCGACAAGCGGCATCAAGTTCGCAGGACGCGTCTCCCAGTTGATCACAGCCTCGACCGGCTTCGACGACTGGGAATGGGGCGTCACCCTCTGGGGACGAGCACCGGAGCACATCAAGGAGATCGTCTACACAATGCGGTTCGACAAAGCCTCAGCCCGCTACGCCGAGTTCGGCCCCTTTTACATCGGCTACACAATGACCACGGCAGATCTGTGTGACCACCTCCGACTGACGTGACCGCTCTGCTTCCCGAAGTCATTGCCGCCAGTGTGCGATCAGGATGAACGTTCACACTTGCGACTGTTCGTCCGCGTCACGTCTCAGTCGTTCGCGAATGACGAGCGTGATGGCCATCGGGAGTAACACGGATGCGATCACGGCAAGCGAAAGAGATCCCTGCTCGCTGAAGTAGGCGCCGAAGGCCGCGTATGTGACGGAGATGGCCGCGTTGCTCATCAGCACGGGCGGCAGAAAGCGTCGCCAGGACATGCGGACCACGCCCATCAACAGCACACACGCTTCGGCAAGAATGGGCAACGCTCGCGTTACCACAAGTGCTGCCGGACCATAATGCAGCGACGACTGTTCCATCGTCTCGACGTCGACACCGCCAAATCGAATGGCGAACGGTCGTCCCAACCCTCTTGCCAAAGCAAACCCAACGATCGCGCCCAGCGACATCCCCAACCACGAGGCGAGCGTCCCCGCTGCGAACCCTAGCGTTCCGCCTGCATACGTGCTGACGCCGCTCGATGGAATCGGCAGGAGGATGTCGACAGACAAGACCGCGACGATCAGCCAGAAGCGGGTCGCGAACGACCACTCCTGTTGCACCCAAGCCTGCACGCGTGACTCAAATCCGTCGCCAAGAATCAGGAATGGCATGACAGGCACCAGCAACACAAGGCTGATCAGCAGCAACGGGGGAAGCAGTCGGCGCGAATGACTCACCGGATCTGCTTTGTGAACTGGACCGCGAACTTCTGATCCCCCGCGAGATACCGGTTGTTCACCGCGAGTGCCTTGCGGATGCGTTCCACCGTTCGCACCACCGGAGCGGTCAGGTCTGTGATGATCTGATCTGGCGCGTGTTCCTCAAGCTCTTTGACGGTCCTGACCTTGAGAAACTCAAACACCTGCCGGGCTTCATAGTCGTTGCGGAACATCTGATCGAGATCGGCTGTACCCGGCACGCGTGCTCGTCCCAGTGCAGTCAGGCGCTTGGTCGACTTGCGTTTTGTCACCGTTTTCGTCTTGGTCGCCGATGACTTCTTTGCGACTCGCTTTTTCGCAGGGGCCTTTTTCTGCGCCGCCTTGCTCGTAACGCCCTTCGTGGACTTCTTTCGAGCCTTGGGCGCCTTCTTGACACGTGAGGCCGGTTTCTTGCGACGGGCTTTTTTCTTCGCCATCGACGAAACTCCTCACGTGCTGATGTGCTATCTCAGGGGGGATGATGGTGTTCGGTCCAGTCCGAGCACCTGTGCGGCCTGCGTCAACTCGGAAGCGGTCAGCAGACCTGTCCCATTCTGGCGAAAATCAGATGAGACATGCCAGCGTCCGAGCAGTTCAAACATCGGCTCGCACGCCTCGGGATCGATCCCGAAGTTCGACTTCAACTTCGCTCCTTCCTCGGGATCAACATCCTGAAACTGGCTGAGGAGCAGGTAATGACCCTCATTCGGCATACTGAGATGCAGAAACCGCAGTTGATCAGCGAGCGTCGGGATGATGCCGCTCGGCTGAATACGTGGGCCGGTGGCGAGAAAGTGGTTCGTGAAATCGACGTCCGCGTCCACGATACGGGCGGACGACTCGCAGACCGCATAAACCACGCTCTCATCAACGAGCGTCGCCGGCATTGACGATTGACTGGTCACCTTCGACCAGCACTCAAGCAACGCACACAGTTGCACGCGGGCAGCGACGTTACGAAGGAACGGCACCTCGGAGAGATAGCCATACGCTCCCTCGCCAGCGAGCCCCAATTGCTCCGCCAGTGAGATGCGTTCCAGCGTCTCGAAGAACGAGAGCCGGAAAGCGATGTACGCGAGGTCGGAATCGGTCAGATGTTCAGAGTTGATGGAGAGCATGACCCCATGCTGTCGACGCCGAGAACCAGACTCAAGCAAAAATCTTGAACCGATATCTGTTCTTGCAAGAACTCATGCGTGAGCCGTCAACGCTCCAGTGATGACTCTCAGTTCTCTGACCGGGAGAGTCGCCCCAGTTCGCCGAAACTCACTTTGTGACGAGCCATGACAGAAGCCCCGCAAGACTCACGTCAGTGACTCAATCTGCATCAACAGACGTTGTCGAAGCCGTCTCTGGAGCCTTCTGTCGTGATTGTTCCGGCTTGTCGCGCTGGGCAGACAGGATCAGACCGACGATCGTGAGGATTGTGCCGAGCTGTAGCCAAATGGTGTTCGGCTCGTCGAACAGCAGCACACCGGCCACAGCCGCCATCGCCGCCTGCGAAGCGTTCAGCAGATTGACCTTGATGGTGGTCAGAAACCGGTAAGCCCCCGTGATCGCGAAGAAGGCAACCGCCGTCGCGACTCCGGCTCCCAACATCCGCAGCCATTGGTCGACCGGCGTCTCCAACAACTTGTCCAGACCGATTCGCCACAGGCTCGCACTGCCGAGCGAGATGAATCCGGTGCTGCTGAGGACTGCGATCACGGCCGACTGTGAGATGTCACCCGTCACGCACCGACGGATCATCACGCCTCCTGAGCCGTACGCAACTCCCGCGAGACAGGCCGTGCCGACACCAAGCACGATCGTCATGATGTCCGACTGCTGGACCATGGCTGCGGTCGCTCGTTCGGTCCCCTGACTCAGTACGGTCACCGCACCCATCATGGCGACCATCGCCCAGACCGTGTAAGGCGTCAGCGGGTCGTTGATCACCAGCCGCCCGACGATGGCGGCGCTCAATAGCACGGTCGCGAACGTCAACGGAACAGTGATCGCCAGTCCGACACGGCTCAGGGCGAACTGAAAGCCGACGTTGCCTCCCCATTGCATGAACAGCCCCGTTGCGATCAAGGGAAGCACGATCTTCGCTGGAGGCAACGCCTTCAGCCCCCGCAGCGCGCGGATCGCGACAACTGTCCATGCGGTCGTGACGACGGGAAACACGCGATTTGTCGCCACCCAGATCGCCCAGTCGACGTCACTCATCGACTCATGTCCCCCGGCAACACTCCGCAGACCGAGATTCGCTGTCATGTAGGCGATGGACGAGATCATCCCGAGAATGAGCCCCCACGTCGAGGAGTCAATCGCCGACCTTTTCTGCGGTTCGGTCATGCGCGACTCATCTTGTGGACGGGGTTACTCGGAGGCGACTGGGATTGTTCACCCGGTGAACTCGTTGCCGACCTTGCGGGCCCGCTCCGGCTTGTCGAGGTTGACGCCCAACTTGAGACCGACCTCGACGAGGATGTTCCAACCGGCTGCCATCTGCACAAAGGCCGCGAGGTCTCCCGCATCGGGGATTTGCAGCGTCGGAAAGCGAGTCTCACGAGAGGCAACCGCCACGATGTTCAGCCCGACGCCCTGTCCCAGCACCTGTTCGAACTTCTCTTCCGAGCCGGGGTCCGGGTCGATCCAGATTACGACGTCGTCCTCCGTCATGACCTCCTCGATGCCATGCACGGCGTATGTCCCTTCGAGGTAGTCCGCACACTTGCGGGTGATCTCGTTCGTCTTGAGCGTCAGTTCCTCCGCGACCCCGTCGTTGCGTCCCGACCAGTAGATGATGCGTGCATTGGCGATCCTGTCGACGACCTCTGAAGGAATGGATGTTGTGAGAGCTTCCTCGACCTGATCGGCCAGTCGATCCAGCCGACTTGCGAGTTGCTTTTGTCCGCACGCCGCCTCCAGCAACGCGTGATAGCAGAGCGCCTGTTCGATGACACTCTTGGTTGCCGCGACCGCACTCTCCTCACCACAGTTGAGAACGTATCCCTGATTGGCCAGCGACTCCAGCTTGGAGTCAGCAAATGCCGTCAAGCTGTACCGATGCTGATGCCCGGCGTCGGCGAGCTTTGAGAACAACTGGATCACTTCAGCCGTTCGTCCTGAGTTGGACAGGGCGAACACGGCCCAGTCGGAGAGATCGTATTCCTGCGATTGGAGCCCCGCATCCGTATGCAGCGACAACGGCCATCCTCGCCTGCGAGCCGTGGTGATCACACTTTTGGCCGGAAATAATCGGCTTGACCCCTCGCCCGTCATGAGCAGCCGACCGACCTTCGCGATCGCCGCAGCCGTCTCGTCCATTCGGTCCGCATCGAACTCACGTATGATCTGCGGCACCACAAGCATGTCCCGCACAAGGCCGAAGGAGGTGTGTTTGTCGTTGTTGGGGTTCATTGGGGGTTCCAAGTTGACTGGTTTATCAATTGTTCCTTGTGTCGTCGTGGCAATGGAGAATAGAGGATTGAGAATGGAGAATCAGGTCATCTGCCTCCTGTGCCGTTATGTGTGCTCCATTCTCGATTCTCAATTCTCCAACACGCGTCAGCGTGCCTTCGCCCGCTTGATCGTGAGACTCGCATACTCCGGCAGGTCGCCGATCAACGGCTTCGCGTAGTCGAGGAACTTGCTGGAGACATTCATGCCGTCTTTGGTGAAGAAGTTGGCGGGCATCGGCCGTTCGTGATTGGCGACCTCACTGAGAGGAGCCGTTCCGTGTTGGATCTCCAACGGTGCGCCCGGTTTCGACGTCCGCTCGATCGTGACCATCACTCCGCCCTCACCGGCGAGGGCGAGTCGCACGGCTTCACGACCGCATGAGTAGGCATTGGTGACGTCCTGTTTGACGGCCCGGTCGGCCGCACACATTTGCAGTGACTCGGTGACTTGGAACTCGCCTCGCCAGCCGAACTCATCAGAGATCATGCGATGCAACTGCATGCCGACGCTCGCTCCCCCCATCGCACCGAACTCGACGTTGTCAAACTTGTCTTTCGTCTCCGAGGCACTGACGGGTGAGCCGTCCGGGTTGGTGATGCCTTCGCCGCAGACAATGCTGACAAACCCGCGTTTCTGCTGGACATCGGAGACCGCTGAGAGGAAGCGACCGCGATCAAACGGATGCTCAGGGCAAAGGATGATGTGAGGCGCGTCGCTGGACTGTTGCCGAACACAAGCCGCCGCCGCCGGGAGCCAACCTGCACTGCGTCCAACTGTCTGAAAGATCGTGAACTGGTCGACCCGCTGCATGTCCCGCGCAAGCAAGGCTCCCTGCTGAACACTCAATGCGACATAGCGAGCAGCACTCGGGTAGCCGGGCGTGTGATCGGTGCCGTATAAGTCATTGTCGACTGTCTTCGGCACGCCGACGCCCGTCATCTCGTATCCGTGCTTATTCGCGTACTCGACGACACGGTGAATGGTGTCCATCGTGTCGTTGCCACCGATCATGAAAAAGTAACGAATGTCATACTTCTTGAGTTGCTTGAGAATCGGCTCGAAATGCGACTCCTGCAGCTTGAGACGGCTCGAACCCAATGCGCTACTGGGGGTCGACCGCAAAGCTTTCAACGTCGCCGGCGACTCCGCTCCAAGATCGAGCAGGAAGTTGTTGAGCACACCCTCGATGCCGAACCGCATCCCAAACACGCGGCCAATCTTCTTCGACTTCATGGCAGCATCCGCGACGCCGACCAGCGATGCGTTGATGACCGACGTCGGTCCTCCCGATTGACCAATGATCGCATTTCCCGTGGTGGGCATGTGGGGTGTCTCCGTTGGTTGTCGATTCTCTGTGGTGTCTCAGTCTCAGATTCTCTCATGAATGGAGAATTGAGGAATGAGAATGGAGCTCGTTTGGATGCGGAAGAGCATGAGGTCCGCTGCTCAACTCGATTCGTACTTCTCCATTCTCTATTCTCAATTCTCCATCCTGCATGCGACCCATCCGAGCAGCTGCCGAAGGAACGCAGCGTACAGATTCCCGACCTCAACGGCCACTGCGTCGTCGAGGCTCGCTGCGACTCTTTCTGGCCCCCAGTCGACGAGCGGCCCCACCCAGTGTGGTGCAACGTCGGTCATCAACGCAGCCGTGCGTCCCTCTCCATGTTGACCGACGACCAGCAACGGGTCGACGTGCGACTGTTGCGTCAGTTCAATCGCTCCGTCATTCACCTGTGCATCAAAGTGGACCGCCTCAATGAGTACGGTTGCTTCCTGCTTCGTCGTCACTCGATTGAACCCACCGATCAACGGGGGACGCTCGTCCCACGGTAGCCCGTCGACACAAGGATGGGACGAGACACATCGCAACAAGACGGGATGATCACAGTTTTGCCGATCGTCCGATGAAGCAATCTCGACAGGAAGGATGTCCCCGACGGGGGTGCCGTCCCAGTCGCCGCCAAGACCGTGGTACGACTCCCAACCTCCGACCATCAACAGCCCGGTCCCCTCCTCAACTTGACGGACGATTTCTCTATGCAATTCGGTTGAGACCTGCGTCGCCGGATAGTCGCTGAGCACAATCAGCGCGTGTGGTCGGTCCAGGGTTTCCAGAGCCAAGCGTTCGTCGCTGGGGATGTAATCACATGCCCAACCCCAGTGTGCCAGCAGGCTGAGCAGATACGCGGCTGCCGTGTCACGTGACGTGTCGCCAAGGTAGAGAATCGGGTCGGCCATGAGATCGCTTGAAAGTGTCGAGAAAACAGGATCTTAGCGACCAGACAGCATCGAGGGCAGTCATCGAAGCCGTTCCAAACTGGCGTTTGGAAACATGGTCGGTTGATTTAGAATCCCCGCGACTCCAAACCGGAAAGGAAGCCGGGATGCCGAAAAAACTGGGACGCCGTGTCGTCGTGTTTGGTCGCACGATCGTGTTTGTCTGGCTGCTGTCGGTCGTCGCATGGCTACAAAAACAGGACTCACTCGACTTGCGGGACGACGTGCATGATCTGAAGGTGATCGGTGCCATCGAGCAGATCGAGTCAGCCGAAGAGATGCAGCGACTGCCGGGGCCGATGTTCAACAACACTTTGAGTTGGATCACCAGGCATCGTCCGCAGGAGAACGCGAAGCGTGTTGCCGTGCGGACCGACTTCGTGAATTGGCTCCACGACCGTGGCCTCGACCCGGAGCGCATCAGCCAGTTCAGCGGAAAGGTGTCAGCTCCCGCGATCGGAGCGACGCCGTTCCGTGTTGTCCGAGTGCTTGACCTTCCCGCATCGACACACCCGGTCGAAGAGGAGGCATCGCTGTGGCCATCGACGGTCAAGGAGGACGGTCCGTATTACGACGATGGGTACGGGCATGATGAATCCCGACGTCGCATAGTCGTCACAGTGGCTCACCTGCTCGACGAATTGCAACAACTGACAGCCGAGCGACAGATCGCATACGCAACCCACGTCGAGTCGGCGAAGCTGGCGTCGTCATACCTCGTTCGTGATGAGCCAAGCTTCGTGTTCGACGTTCATGATGGACCTGACTCCTTTTCACCTGATGAGGTCGATGCGGTCAGGACGGCCGAGAATCCCGTTCCGACTCAACCGAACATTGTGTCGCTTCCATCTTCTGATGACCTCTCTTATGGCGGTCCGGCTCCGGGAGTGACATTCGATCCCTCCGTTGAGGAGGGCGACGAATGGGGGCCGGGTGCGCCCTACGTCGAGCGTGGACGGACGAGAATCAGTCATCGAGACAGTGAACTGGTCTTCCTGAGTGGAATGCTGATCGATGATCAGATCGACATCCGCTATGAACAGTCCATGCCTTTAGATGACGGGATGGTCCAGCAACAGGATCAGGATGGCTTTCGTGATCGCAGCCGCCTCGTCAGCGTGCCGGTCGAGACCTCCACGATGACGGCGGCCTCGTTACTGGAGTTAACCGACCCGAGCCGACCAGCGAACGATGCATTGCTCGCACTCGGAAGCGACGCCGACCGGATGGCGTACCTTCGCCGTACCTATGGACACATGCTGCTCGAAGACGCAACCGGACTGGCGAGTGACGGATTGACGCAGGCATATCGCAGCCTGTCGCTGTTCGGCTTCAGCTTCTCCACGCGGCGCTTCCCGCTGGCGGTGATGGTTTGTCTGGTTGCTGCGCTCTGGCAGACGTTGGCCGCGCTCGTCAGCCTGCGTCGACAGGGGATCGGCATTTTGGTAGAGATCATCGACGATGCGACGATTGAGGTGCTGATCTCAAACCGCTTCGCCCGCTTCGCTCTGTGGGTCGTGCTGCCGTTGACGGCACTCTGGGCGTCACTCCCCCTCGTGCGCCTGCCGGACAGTGAACTGCAGCTGCTGATCGTGGGCGCCGGACTCGTTGCCATGCTAGGCGTCGGTTGCGTCGGCACCGCGGAATCGAAACTGAAACCGCTCGAACTAGACGATGGCTCCTTGGTCGATCAACTGAAAGGGGCAGGCGTGCACACGTCACCCCACTTTGCGACCGATCGAGCAAACTCGCGGAGACGTTTGTAGCGGCACTCGCCAGAGTTCAGGCGTGACCAAAGGACGGCAAGGCTGAATTCTGGCGAATCCAGCTACACGTCCAGATCGTCAACCTCGCTCGCCTCTTCCATGATGACGCGGTAACGCTCAGAGGGGTCCTTGCCGAGTAGTTGCGCGAATGTTTCGTCCGCAGCGACGACGCTGTCCACGTCAACACGCAGCAGCGTGCGGGTCTTCGGATCGAGCGTAGTCTCCTTGAGTTGCACCGCGTTCATTTCGCCGAGGCCTTTGAACCGCTGGATGTCCGGGTTGCGATTGGCAGGCAGCGATGCCAGGATCTCGTCGCGGTCACGATCGTCTCGGGCGTACCAGCTTTCCTTGCCCACGGTGATGCGGTACAGCGGAGGCTGAGCGAGGTACAAGCGTCCCTGCTGAATGAGTTCCCGCATCTGTCGGAAGAAGAAGGTCAGCAGCAGCGTCGAGATGTGATAGCCGTCGCTGTCGGCGTCCATCAGCAGAATGATGCGGTTGTACCGAATGAGGTGCGGATCGAAGTTCGGTCCGACGCCCGCACCCAGTGCTTGCACCAAATCCTGAATTTCGTTGTTCTGCAGGATGCGGTTGAGAGCGAGCGACTCCGTGTTGAGAATCTTGCCTCGCAGTGGCAGGACCGCTTGCGTGAGCGAGTCGCGACCGGCAGCAGCGGTGCCTCCGGCGGAGTCGCCTTCCACGATGAATAGCTCTGACTCTTCCGGTTTGTTCGATCGGCAATCGAGCAACTTGCCGGGGAGGTTCGACTTTTTCGACCCCGGAGTTTTCCGGCGGACTTCACTGACCGCATCTCGACTCGCCTGCCGCGCGCGAGCTGCGAGCACGATGCGACCGATCACGGCGTCTGCAATGGACGGATTACTGTTGAGCCATGTCTCCAGAGCCGGTCGGACAATTCCGTCCACGACGTTGAGGACTTCGGGATTGTTGAGCTTGTCCTTGGTCTGCCCCTGAAACATCGGGTCGGGATGAAACACCGAGAGAATCGTGACGATACCTTCGCGGATGTCGTCGGGAGTGATCGTCAGGCCTTTGTGCTTGATGTTGTGAACGTCCATGTAATTCTTGACGGCCTTCGCGATGCCGCCACGGAGGCCGCTCTCGTGTGTCCCGCCGGCACGGGTCCGAATACCGTTCACATAGCTTCGGACGTGTTCGTCAGTCGACTCTGTCCACTTGAGCACGACCTCGACACGGATCGACTTCTCGTCTTTCTCGGTCAGATAGACCGGCTCGTGCACGACTTTTTTCGACTCGTCCTTGATGATCTTGTCGAGGTACGCCTTGATGCCATCGGGGTGTGCGAGTTCGTACTTCTGGTCATGAACCTCGTCTACGAAACTGATTTTCAGCCCGGCATGGATGTACGAGATATCTTCGAGGTGCTGCCGGATCGTATCGGGATGAAAGTGGATGCGACGAAAGATTTTGTCATCGGGACGGAAGAAGATGCTGGTCCCATGCCCCCGGAAGGGACGCTCCTTCTTGACTGGAGTGGTCGGCTTGCCACGGCGGTACCGCTGCACCCATTCGTGTCCATCACGATGCACGGTCGCGACCATCTCGCTCGACAGGGCGTTGACAACCGATGAGCCCACACCATGCAGACCGCCGCTGCGTGCGTAGTTCTTGTCTGAGAACTTCCCGCCTGCGTGCAATGTAGTGAGGATGACTTCGAGGGCCGACTTCTTGAGCTTCTTATGCTTGTCGACCGGGATGCCGCGTCCGTTATCCTCGACCGAGATCGAGGTGCCGTCTTTGTGCAGCGTCACCTTGATGTTGTCCGCTTCGCCGGCAAGAAACTCGTCAACCGAGTTGTCGACAATTTCCCACACAAGGTGATGGAGACCGCGCGTGTCGACGCCGCCAATGTACATCGACGGCCGACGACGGACCGGATCGAGCCCTTCGAGGACTTCAATATCCTGAGCGGCGTAGGACTTGGGAGCAGCGTTGGTCGCGGTGGGCATTAAAGCTCAATCGTGAAGTAAGACATTAGAGGATTTCGTCGGCAGCCAGTGGCCCCCTTTCGCTGCTGCGAACATGTAGCACGAACACTTCGTTCTCATCAACAGTGAAGATCCCTCGAAAGACTCTGCCCCTGCGAGTCTTGAATAAGAACTCTCGGATTTCGTCTTCGACCAACTGGTCTTCCTCGGCGAGTCCATAGAATTCCGGATTGTGCTCAAGACGTTCAAGTGCTTTGTTGAGAGCAAGTCGCCAGCGATCCGCCCCTTCCGGTGACCTACTTCTGATCCACTCGTGAATCTCAGCAATGTCGTGCTGTGCTCGGGGCACGAGCGTGACGTGAAAACTCACGCGGTCTCCCCGGACCGACCGGTCGACTGAAGTTCTGCAAGGACCTCTCGAAAGGGCCTTCCCTGACCGGCCTTCGCCTGAGAAAGCCCCTCAAGGACGGCTTCGATCGAGTCGGAGGTCGCCATGCGAGCAGCTCGCCATTCATCAATGCAGTCGTCGAGTGTGGCTGTTGCTTCGCCACGCTCGATCTGTGCGTCCAAATACTCGCGAAAAGCTCGCATCTCGCGAATCGGGTCAGTCGGCATGTCAACGAATCCTAATTCGGGGTGAAGGTTTCGCTTCCTGATTATTTATGTGTAAGGAGACGTTTGCAGGTTGCTTAACGATTCGCGTGTGCTGTTCCGTGCGATCCACTCTGTGACCTCGTGCGATTCAACGTCGACGAAAATGAGGTTCAGCGGCAATTCTGTGACCACGAATTGTCCGGCCGGCATGGACAGCAACTCTTTGAGAGCGATGTCAGAGACGGCCAAATACAGTGTCCGCGTTTGATCAAGTCGTGACAATGCCAGTTGATAAACGATGTATTGCCCCACAGCGAGATACAGTTCCGTAATCATTGACGTTCCGCCGAACGTCTTGATCTCGACAGCGATCTCATGTTGCTCTCGTTCTGCTGTGAGCACCGAAACTGCTGAAGATTCGGTCGATTCAGCGCCAAGGTCGACGAACAGCACCTGATCCCAAGGTCCAGCTTGAGCGGATCGTCGGTGATGGTCCAGCCGTCGTTCTGTAATGCCTTGACCACGGTGTCGTGGATGTTGTCGCGGGGCGGCATCAGGAGTTGTCCCCATATGCTGACCAGTCAATCAGCTCGATCTCCTGGCGGAGGACGCGTTTGATGCCGGTGCGGTGGCTTGTTTTGACGCCTTTGCCTCCACGACCGGTGATGTTGTACTTCATCTGGCCGAAGCTGAGTGTCTTGCCGTTCTCGTTCTCCGCACGCAGGCAGTCGGACGGGCGGGAGAGCCGCTGGGCGCCGAGAACCTCGTCCCCTTTTTCAAGCTTGAGACCTCGCACCCCCTTGCCGGCTGCGGCGAGCACCTGAGCTTCCGCGACATCGAAGTGGATCAACCGGGCATTCCTGCTCATGAGGAACACGCTGTCGCCGGGGTAGCCCTTCTCCCCTTGATCGCGTTCTCGCATGATCTCGACATGCACGACCGAGTCGCCCGTGCGCAGACGGCAGTAGCGGCGACCATTCTTCGTTGACGGCTCGCGGAACAGGCTGAGCGACAGGCGCATGACTTGTCCCTGAGCGGTGGCGATGAAGATGTACGGAGTGGGGGGGAAGTCGTCCCATTCGATCTGATCGCCCGGAGTGAAGCGCGAGTCGGTCGTGATGGCGGCAACGATGCTCGCTCCATCCTTCAGCTTGACGTGCTTGGAAAGTGGCTCGCCGTAACCGCTGGATGGGGGAATCTGATCAACAGGCAGGGTGTAAGCCGTGCCGTCACTGGCGAAGATGATCACGTTGTCGAGCGTGCTCGTCGGGACGACGGCGAGGACTTCATCCCCTTCGCGAATTCGGAGCTTGTCGATGGAGGAGATCTTCTGCACGCGTTTGATCCAGCCTTCGCGCGAAGCGACGACGTTGGTGTTCTCCTTGACGATATACGCCTGCGGATCGAACTCTTCAATCTCTTCCGAAGAACCGATCGCCGTCCGTCGCTTGTCGCCGAACTCGTCTGCAATCTCTTGAAGCTCATTCTTGACGATCGTCCACAGACGACGCTCGGAGCTGAGGATCTTGCGGATCTCATCGGCCTGGGCCTTCTTGTCTTTCAACTCCTCAAGGATACGGTCGATCTCCAGCGACGAGATGCGGTACAGGGCGAGTTCGAGAATGGCGTCAACCTGCACCGCGTCCAGATGGGTGAACTCCTTGAGCAGTTTCTCCGCAGCGTCCTGTTTGCCCGCACTGGCACGAATGATCTTGAGGGCCTTGTCCAGCCCTTTGAAGATGATGGCAAAGCCTTGGAGAATGTGAATCCGCTTTTCGAGTTGTTCGAGTTGGAACTGGAAGCGACGACGGACCGTTTCGAGGCGGAAGTCGAGGAAGTGACGCAGGATTTCAACGAGATCGAGCCGCTGCGGGACAAGAGCCCCTTGTTCATCGGGAACGAGTGCTGTCGCGTTGTACGAGAAGTTCTGTTCCAACGGAGTATGTTTGTAGAGATACGCCATGACCAGTTCCGGATTCGAGCCCGGCTTGAGGTCGAGAACGATCCGCATGCCTTGTTCGAGGTCGGACTCATCGTTTGCAGCGAGCAACTGCGGCAGATTCCGCGACTCCGCAAGTTCACCGATCACGTTCAGCAGTGGACCCGTTTCGACTCCGTAGGGGACAGAGTACACGACGATCCGGTGTGAGACTTCCTTGCGTTTCTCCTTGTCCAGCCGCCATTCGGCCCGCGTTTTGATCGATCCGCGGCCTTCCTTGTAGACCTTCGTCAACTCACGACGATCCGTGACGATGCGTCCGCCCAGCGGGTAGTCGGGCCCCTTGATGTAATTCATCAATTGAGGAACAGTCGCCCCGTCATTTTGAATGAGATGGATGCATGCCTTCACCACCTCCCCCAGATTATGCGGCGGGATGCTCGTCGCCATGCCGACCGCGATTCCCTGCGCCCCATTGACGAGCAGATTCGGGAATCGGGCGGGCAGGACCGTCGGCTCCTCACGAACGCCGTCGTAATTGGGCCGCATGTCGACGGTCTTGTACCGCAGTTCCTGCATCAATTGCTCGGTGACGCGCGTGCAACGAGCTTCGGTGTACCGCTCAGCCGCGCAGGGAAGTCCGATCACCGAACCGAAGTTTCCCTGACCATCAACCAGTGGGACGCGGAACGTGAAGTCCTGCGCCATCCTGACGAGTGTGTCGTAGACCGCTTCCGGGCTGTGCGGGTGATAATTGCCGGTCGTGTCACCCGTGATCTTCGCACACTTGCGGTACTTGGCGTCCGATGTGAGCCGCAGGTCGTTGTACATTGCATACAGGATGCGGCGCTGCACGGGCTTGAGTCCATCGCGGACGTCAGGCAAGGCCCGCGAGGTAATGACGGACATCGCATAGTTGAGATACCGACGGCGGGTCTCGTCGCTCAAAGACACAAAGCGGACAGAGTCGTCGTCCTTGTTCGGGACTGGCGCATTGTCCTGTTGCCCGTTACTGCGAGATTTGGATCTCCGTGGAAGTCGTTTGCGAGCCGCCAAACCTGTTCTCCGTACTTGCTCGTTTCAAGTGTCGTTGGTCTTCAAGAGCGAGGCATTGTAGCGATTTTTGAAGCTGCGCAAACTTGAACGATTGTAGTTGTACTAGCGGTCGCTGAGACTGTCCGGTCGTCCTAACCCCCTGACAGGCGTTTGGTTTGTGAATATTCGTCAAATCCGGATGACGGACACAGAATGACTTGACGGCACGATCGATCCAAGCCGAATCATTTAGTGATCATGTCCCGTTGGTCTTCTGTGACAGGGAGAACGACGGCTCGACGACCACACTCGACGGACTGAGTCGGTGGTCCTACGTCGACGGCAACCCGGGGGGGGTTCCGGACGTCACTTCCAGACAACACGACAAGGAGGGTTGCCATGTTGTCGAAACGATTGAGAATCGCCGCCGTGCTTTGCGTCGGCATGACAGCCTCGGCAGCGTTCGCTGACGGGCCGTCTTACGGAGGAGCCGCAGGGGGCGGCGCCTATGGATCGAACCAATACCCGGTCTTGAACGCGCCGCTGTACTCGTCTCCGGTTCAGCATGTGCCGGAGTACGCCGGAGGCTCGGTCATCACGAACCAGGCGCTCGCTCCGCACGAGATGCTGTACCCGCACGAGTACCACGCGATGTACGGCCCGTTCTACTACCGGGTGAACGGCGTTTGGGTCGTCACCCCCTTCGGCGTGAGACAACACGAGAAGTGGCAGTTGCAAGGCACGCACGTGAAGGTTCGCTATCACGACCACTTCCGTCTCTTCTCGAGCTTCCATCCGCCCGTCTCGCACTAACGACTCACACGAAGAGACTCCCGGCAAGCCCGCACACGCCTTGAGTTATCCGTTTCGAGTGAGCAGTCGAATTTCCGAATCAGATCCAGGAACCCATGTCATGAAGACTTGTCATTTCAACTTGAAAGCCTGCACGCTGCTGGCCGCGCTGATGACGATGAGTTTCGTCAGCAGTGCGATTGCCGAGGATGCAGGCGTTGTTCGGCTGGGAGACGCACCAGCCACTGCTTCGGTCAGCGACGAGGGAGAGGTCATCATTCGTGGCCAATCCGATCTGCGACGACGCAATGCCCGCACGAGCAAGGCCTTGTTGCAGTTGCTCTCTGCACACGACGAGCCCGCATGTGCATCAGCGTGCGACGAAATGCCGTGTGACTCGTACAACACCTGTGACGGGTGTGCGTCTTACCCCGTCACGCCGTCGTTTCACGGCTCCGCCTGTGCCGCTCCGGCTTGTGCAGTTCCGGCCTACTCCGCTTCTGCGTGCGACACGGCTTGTGCAGCACCGTCTTGCGACACCTGCGGACCGACATACGGCAGCTACGCATCCTGTGCACCGATCGACACATCGTGCGATGGATGTGCTCCTTTCGTCGGCGCCGACTGCTGCGACAGCGGCTGTGCCGATGGATGTGACAGTTGCTACGGCGACGGTTGCGATGGTTGCTGTTCATACTGTGACGGCAACGGCTGCGACTATTGCGGCGTGGGGACCGCCAGAGTTGGTGGCGGACTTTTCAACCGCATGACCGATTGCCCGCACGGGTACTCCGGCTCCGGCTGTTCAATCTGCGACACGCGTGCTGTCGTGAACCGGAACGCGTTTGCGTCGTTCCTCGGAAATCAAGCGGCGATGTCTCGCGCCCGACGGCGTCATGCCAACGCAGGCCTCAATGCCTATCTCCGCTGCAAGCTCGGCTACTTCATCCCGAGCGGGGGAGCGTGCGGAACAGGGGCACCGTTGTTCGGTCACTATACCCGCGTGTACTCCGACGATCCGGGTTACTTCGACGGACGTGACGGCCAGATCTACGCCGCACCCGGAGTGGGTGGACCCGTTTCCGTGCCGCTCGCGCCCAATGTTCGCCACGCTTACAACTACGGTTGGGGTGTGCCGTCGAGTCGTCTGACGCCTGTCAGCAATTCGGGCTACTGAGTTTTCAACTGCCCAGGGGCGAAGTCGAAGTGATCGGCTTCGCCAGACTTCCCAACGCAGTGGTCCGCCACGAGACAGGCTTCTCGTCCGACCAGCTGCCTGCGTGCGGGGAAGTCTCCGCTCCCGCGTTTCCTTTGAGATCAGGATGATCACTATGCGATATCAATCAACACATTGGCTGATGATGACGCTGGGGGCCTTGCTCCTGCCGACAGTTGCTTCAGCCCAGGATTTTTCAGAACCGGAAGGCTTTGTCCGACTGGGAGGCGTTCGTCAGACTTCTTGTGAGTCGGGCGACTGTGGAACCGACATCAGCACCTATGAAATCGGCGGTTGCGATTCAGGGGGATGTGATCAGTACGGGTGCGACTCCTGCGGTTGCGATTCGTGCGGCTGCGACGGCTATGGCTGCGGCAACTCATGTGACTGCGGCGTCGGCTGCGGTTGCGGCCGAGCCTGTCGCCGCGACATGAGACAGGACCGACGGCTGATCCGTCGTGCCAAGGTTCAGGACTGGCTCTCAGGTGGTTCGTACTCTCGGTACGGCGGGTGTGGGAACGGTGCGTGCGGGTATGGTGCCTGTGGCCAGGGGGCTTGCGGGTACGGGGGATGCCATGGCCGAGCTCTGAGGTGCGGCGTCTGTGGAAGCAGTCACTGCTGCAACCCGTGTCACGCCAAACTGATGCACACGCTGCACTGGCTCAGCCCCTACCACGCCGGCTGCAAGCAGTCCCCGGACGCCGGCTGGGCTCCGCCGGGACACTTCCCCTGTCAGCGGGTTGCTGCGACCTATCGAAAGTGGTTCCCGGATTCCTGGACAGGCTATCCGTCCAACGTCGATCCGAACTTCCGCTATCCGATGGTCTATCAGCCGACGGACACGACGCAGTTGGGCTACTACTATCAGCGTGTGCCCCAGTGGATGCCTACTCGTGGCATGATCCCGCCGACACCGCATCCGGACGAGTTCCATCGACCGGACATCGGCACCTGCTACAACGGAGTGATGAACGTGGGACACGGCTGTCCATCTGGAGGTTGCCCTGCTCACGGTGACGTCTACTCCGACGTCTCGTCACACTACGGTCACAATGGCACGTACGGCGAGTCGATTCAGTACGACGTGCAACCGTCGCCCGTCGAGAGTCACTCGGCTCCGATGGGGTCACAGCCGATGCCTGTGATCCAACCGGCACCGTCCGGTTCCAATGGAGGATCAGGCGTGCCCGTCAATCCGGGACAAAATGTGCCTCCGGCTCCCGCGGATGCACCATCGGCAGCACCTGCACCGCCCGCCGCTGCACCCGAACGTTCGGCTGGCGCTCCGACCTTGTACCCGGTGCCCACTTTTTAGTCGAAGCACGTCATCGATCAGTCTGCCCAGTCGATGTGAATTGAACGTAGCTTGACACCAGTGACGACCCTCCACCGGAGGCAAGCGGGACACCCCCCTTGCCTCCGGTTTTTGTATTGGAGATGGCGAACTTGTGCATCCGTCGAGACGTAACACGGTTTGCCTTTCAACGCCTTTTGGGTGTGGCATGCTCTCACGCCGGCAGGCGGGCGAGCATGTCCTTCGTTCGTTCTCGAACATGGCAACCCTGCGAACTCCGTGACGCCATGCCACTCAATCAACACACGAAACCATTGAGGAATACCGACGTGCTCACTCTGGTGGAAAATCAAGTTTAAAACAGCCGTAGCTGTCCTGAACGTGGGAGTGGTGGCGTGAACTGCGAGCAATCGAGCGGCGGGAGTCGCTGATTGAGTCCATACTTCCGTGCGAACAGGTCAAACACCTTGCGAATCTGCTCTGCAACCGGTCCTTGTCCCGACTGTCGTTGTCCAAAGCGGGAGTCGTACAACTGCCCGTCTCGCGTTTGACGCACGAGTCCGAGCACCTTCTCGGCCTTGAGTGGCTGCGTTCGATTCAGCCATTCCCGAAAGACCGGCTCGACCGTTATTGGCAGCCGCAAAAGAATCCACGATGCCGAGCGCGCTCCCGCATCGCGTGCGGCTTCGAGCACATGAGGGATCTCTGAATCGTTCAATCCGGGGATGACCGGTGCCACCATAACGCCCACGGGCACGTGCGCCTCGGCGAGTTCACGGACGGCTCGCAGCCGAGCCGCAGGAACACTCGTTCGGGGCTCCACCTCCCGGGCGAGTTCATCATCCAGCGATGTGATGGACAGAAACACATGTACGAGCCGTAATGCAGTGAGCTGCTCCAGGAGATCTCTGTCTCGCAGGACGAGGGCGTTCTTCGTGACGATGCCCACCGGTTGCCGACACTCCAATGCGACCTGCAAACATTGCCGCATCAATCGAAAACGTCGCTCAGCGGGCTGATAGCAATCGGTGACGCCCGAAAACACGATCGTCTCCGGCTGCCAGCCATCGCGGGCCAGAAACTCCCGCAGCAGCTTCGGCCCATCCTGCTTGACCATGATCCGCGTCTCGAAGTCGAGCCCCGCGTTCATCCCCAGGAACTCGTGCGTATTCCTCGCATAACAGTAAGAGCACCCGTGAGCACAACCCCGGTACAGGTTTACGCTGTAACGGAATGGGATATCGGGTGAGTCGTTTGTCGAAACGATGCTGCGCGACGCATCGGGCAAGTACTCGATTGGCCGTCGATAAAGTTGAGCAAGATACTCCTCGTCATCCTCGACCTGCTCAAGGTCCGCCTCTCGCCGCGTCGCCTGATAACGATTCGGCGGATCTATCATCGAGCCATGTCGCATAATTGAGCAAGATCCTCGGGAGATTCGCCTGTCGAAGTTGGTGCTGTGTCGTTCGGGCTAATCTATCAAATAAGTGCTCATGTGTGCACTATTTCTGCCGATTCACTTCTCGCTTCACGTTGAAACCAATTCTCCTGAGTGCGTCCATGATCATCCGCACCGTTTCGCCGGAGTCTGTCGTAGCAATTCGGCGGACAATTGGACCATCCGCATCCTGATCGAGTGAACGTACTTGGGCACGCAGCTCATACAGGTCTTTGTCTTTCAAAAAGGAGATTGACTCAACCTGATCCATTCGCGTCGCCCCCTTTCCGCGAGTGGTCTGGTGTTTGAATCCCCATTGGTCGAAACAGAGTTCCCCAGTCAACTGACCGAAAAGCAGATCGGATGGAAATCGTTTGGGGCCATCGACACGCAGTTGCAAGCTCAAATGAACGTCGTCCCCGATCAAACGGACTTCCTGGATCCTCATTGGGGTATCGACAGTCGAGTCCATCAGTCAGAGTGCCCACGTTCAAACTTGGATACTCAGTCTTCCGGGTCGCCAACGTCGACTTGCGACCAGTCGATGTGGTCGGCCTCGTCGCGGATCTTGTCGTAAGCCGCGTTGGCGGATTCCAGTTGAGCCGTGTCGACGAGGACTTCCACCTGACCGGGGATCCCGACTTTGAAGTCGGAGGTGGCGCTCCCGGAGATCTCCGCGTGAACTCCCTTTTCCAGAAGCGCATCGACGATCAACTGGGCTTCGTACTCGCGAGCCGTCATGGTGAGAACGGTGAGTTTTGTGTCTTCAGGCATGAATTCGTGGGCTCCATTGAGAACCGGGGATCGACACAGCATACTCCTCAACATTCAGGATGAAGTCAGTCGTCGGAGGAACCGTGTCGTCGCTATCAACTCTCCATATTGTCTCAGGCGGGCAAACCGGTGTCGACCGAGCAGCACTCGATGTCGCCCTGAAGTTGGGACTTTCATGTGGAGGATGGTGTCCGCGCGGCCGCCGAGCCGAGGACGGTCCCATTCATGAACGCTATCCATTGAGCGAAACCGAGTCGTCCAAGTACGACGTGCGGACGCGTCGCAATGTGCGCGAGTCGGACGGAACTCTGGTGTTGACGGTCGGCGATCCCACCGGCGGCACCGCACTGACCGTCGCTGTCGCTGAGCGTGAGGGGAAGCCACTGCTGGTGCTCGATCTCGACATGCAGCCGTCGCCGGCGATTGTCACGGAATGGCTGGAACTGCACGGCATCAAGTTGCTCAACGTCGCCGGGCCACGAGAAAGTACGTCACCCGGTATCGGACAGCTGGCACAGGAGTTCCTGCGGATCGCTCTTGACTACAAATAGCGCTCCTGGACGACGTTTCCGCGCTTCCATCGAGCGTCTGAAGCCGCCAAACACTGGAAACCGTCGACGACCGACATGCGAACGGTTAGCATCAGGGCCGCGACCGAGAAACTCTCCAGGAGAGGTTGTCCGATGCTGTCACTGTTTCCGAGTCACGGTTCGACTCGTCGCCAACTCGATCAGCTGTCCCGACGCGATGCGTTGGCACTCGGAGGATTGAGTACGCTCGGATTGACGCTTCCTGGCACGCAGTCTGCTGTCAGCGCGGCAACGACCAGTCGTCTCGCGACAGCCAAGCGATGCATCTACATCTTTCTTTGCGGGGGTCCGTCACAGCTGGATATGTGGGACCCCAAGCCTCACGCGCCGGATGCGATCCGGGGTCCGTTCAGCCCGAGCGCCACGACCGTCCCCGGCATGCAACTGGGTGATCTCCTTCCACTGACCGCTCAGCGAGCCGACAGGATTGCATTGATCCGGTCGATGACGCATACGTCAAACTCCCATGATATCGGCATCAAATACACCCTCCTCGCCGACTCAACTGACACTGGGCCTGCGGACCCTCCGTCACGCAGCGATCACCCGGGGTTGGGAGGCATTCTCAGGAATCTGCTCGGTGAGGCGGGTCGCCTGCCGGCCTGGGTGACGGTGCCGCGTCCGTTCACGACCGGCAGCCGATACTACCGAGGCCAAACGGGCGGCTTTCTCGGGGCGACGCACGACCCGTTTTTAATCGATGAGGAAAAGAAGGACTCTCTCGCTGACAAGTCGTTCAGCATTCGCTCGTTGAAGTCGCCCACGGGAGTTGATGAGCCTCGCTTCGATGCGCGGCGGAGTTTGTTGCAGTCGATCGATCGGGAACTCGAACAAAGCATCGACTCGATCGCCTCGCAACAATTGGCCGGCGAGTATCAGAAGGCGTTCGACCTCATTTCCTCTCCGGACGTCCGCGGCGCGTTCGACCTTGATCGTGAGCCCACACCACTTCGTGATCGTTATGGTCGCAATGAGTATGGTCAAAGCTTTCTGCTCGCGCGTCGGCTTGTGGAGTCGGGTGTGCGGTTCGTCAATGTGTTCTGGACCTACTTTGGTAAGGATGGATGTCAGTTCAATCTGTGGGATAACCACGGTAGCGACAAGGATGTTTGCGGAGGTTACAACCGGGGCGTCGACATGATCCGCGGCGACTATTGTTGCCCGGCCTTTGACAAAGCTTTCTCCGCACTGCTGGATGATCTTACGGATCGCGGGATGCTGGACGACACGTTGGTTGTCGTCACCGGCGAGTTTGGACGGACACCCAAGATCAACCAGTATGCCGGTCGCGATCATTGGGCCGCGTGTTACTCCACGGTGCTTGCCGGCGGAGGCATCCGAGGTGGCGCGATCTTCGGCGAGAGCGACGAACATGCCGCGTACGTGAAAGACTCAGCCGTCCGCCCCGAAGACCTCGGCGCGACAATCCTGCACGCGTTCGGATTCTCCCCCAATGCCGAGATCATCCACCCGACCGGACGACCCGTCCGGGTCTCCAAAGGACAGCCGATCGAACAACTGTTTTCCTGCTGAGAACCGAGCCGGTTTCCAAACCGTATCTCACGAAGGTGGCAGGGTCAGCAGCGAACCGGATGGAACTGCGATCGTCGGATCGGGCCTTTCCGTTGGTCAGACCCGGCCACCCGGTTAACTGCTTTGAAACGTGCTCCAAGACCCTCCAACGGCTGCGCCAAACTCAGGCGTACAACTCGCGGATGGGCGTTCCTTCCCGCAGGACGGGGAACAGGCGACCGTTGTGATCTGCAAAGTTGTGATGGTGGTCGATCCCTAGGAAGTTGTAGACTGTTGAGAGCACATCGCCCGGGGTGTAGGGATGCGTGGTGGGGTATGCCGCTTGACGGTCGGTCTCTCCGATCATGCGTCCAACGTTGATGCCGCCTCCTGAGAACAACACGCACGCGGCTCCGGGCCAATGGTCGCGACCTGCATCCTTGTTGATCTGAGGCGTTCGCCCAAACTCTCCGTGTGCGATGACCATCACACGTTTGTCGAGACCCCGATCATACAGGTCGGTCACGAGAGCCGAGATCGCAGAGTCCATCTTGGGGAGCGAGTTGTTCTTAAGTTGATTGAAGTTGTCCGTGTGAGTGTCCCATTCGCCGCCAGACAACACGGTCACAAACGTCACACCGGCTTCGACAAGTCGCCGTGCGAGGAGACAACTCTGCCCACCGCTGTGATTCCCGTATTGTTCTCGCAGCTGGGGGCTTTCCTGCGAGAGATCAAACGCCTGTGCGGCTCGCTCTCCGGTGACGAGTTCGTAGGCTTCCCTGGAAAACCGATCGAGGCCTTCAAAGTGATCCGTGTCTTGCAAGTCGCGACCAACTCGATCGAGTCCATCACGCAGCTGCTGACGGACGTTCAAGCGGGAACGAGTGACGCCCGTCGCCAACGTTAGGTTCTTCACCTCGAAGTCGTCTTTACTCGGATCGCTGTTGGGACAGAAGGGGTTGTGCGCAAGTCCCAGGTAGGCCGAGCCACCAATGAGCTGCTGCTTCGGCAGACCCACGTAACCAGGCAGGCCTTCGACATTCGCGCCCCTCAGTCTGGACACGACCGAGCCGATCGACGGATTGAAGTTCGCTTTGGCACTGACATTCGCCTCATAGCCGGTCATCATCCAATGGGATGCCGGGAGATGACTCGGGTTCGTGTGCTGCACGGACCGGACGATCGCCAGTTTGTCCATGACAGCGGCCTGACGGGGCAGGTGTTCGCAGAACTGATACCCGGCGACCGACGAGGCGATTGGCGAGAACTCGCCGCGGATTTCGCTGGGGGCTCCCGGCTTCAGATCGTACATGTCAATGTGGCTGGGACCGCCACCCATGAAGATCTGAATGACTGCTGTGTCTTTGGGGATCTGTTTCCCGGTTGCTGCCTGCAGACGCAAGTGATCGGCGAGTGACCATCCGCCCAAAGCAAGTGCTCCCACCTGCAGAAACGTCCGTCGTCCGAGGCTGGTTGTCGGCGGTTGAAATGTGGTTGTCTCTTGCATCACTTCCACATCAGTTTCCCGTTGAGCGAATTGAGAACTCTCCGCGAGTTGACTCTCTAACCCGTAAATGAATCATCGGCGTGTGATTCGTGCAATCATTCCAAGATACCGCAATTTAACACCATTTTGGAAACGAATCCATGCCAACGTTGACGTTGTACGACTCGTGATGGCTCGCGGGCGATGCATCATCTCACGCTTCAAATGGCAGAGTGTTGTTGCGAGACCTATACTGCGAGTTTCGAGAAGGAAGCAATCGGAATGGGGAGTGCAGGATGAGTCGAGACTTCTCGACGGAGAGTTTGGTTCACGACCCGATTCATGGGTACATCCGCTTTGTGTCACGGAGTGGACTTCCCGCTGGTGAAACCGCTGAGCAGGACATCATCGATCATGCATGGGTCCAACGGATGCGGCACATCCATCAGTTGCAGACGGCCTGGTGGGTCTTTCCGTCCGCTGAACACATGCGGTTTCAGCACGTGCTGGGTGTCATGCACCTCGGCTCACGTGTCGTCAACGAATGGTACGAATCGCTGTGCAGTGCGTGTCAGAACGTCCCGTCGCAACCCTACGTGGAGAGTCTCGTCCGTCTGGCAGGCCTGCTGCACGATGTCGGACACGGCCCGTTCGGACATTTCTTCGACGATCACTATCTGGATCAGTTCGGGCTGACGCACGAAGACATCGGTGCCCATATCATCGAACACGAATTGGGACACCTCATCCAGGGCATCCGACGAACGCCGAACGGGAAACTGCAACCACTCGAGGTCATCGATCCTCAACAGGTCGCTTGGCTGATTCGCCGTCCAAAAAACGATGCGGAGAGCGAGGAAGGTCACCCGGACTGGCTGCGAAAGTTACGCTCACTCTTCAGTGGCATCTACACGGTCGACAACATGGACTTCGTCCTGCGTGATGCGTACATGTCCGGCTACAACACCAAAGCGTTCGATCTCTCTCGGTTGATTCACTACAGCTTTTTCACCCCTCAAGGGCTCACGATTCACTCGCGCGGCATGCCCACGTTGATCAACTTTGTTGAGACACGGGCCAACCTGTTCCGGACGATCTACTTCCATCGGACGGTTCGCTCGCTGGATCTTTCGCTGGAAGAGTTGTTCCCGCGCACGATGCCACACCTGTTTGAAGGGAATCCGTTGGAGAACCTCGATGCGTATCGTGGACTCACGGAGACGTCGTTCCTCGTCGACGTCGGACGCTGGGCCGACAGCGACGATGCGGAACTTCATGAGTTGGGGCAGCTGTGGCGGCGGATTCTCTGTCGAGAAGTCGGCTGGAAGATGGCGGTGGAACGTTCGTTCAATTTCCACAACACGACCGCCGAACGGACGACGATCTTCTCCGAGCCGGACCTCGTCCTCAAACGGGTGCGGAAACTCCTGCCAGCAAGCATTCGCGACATCCCCATGAAGGTCGACGTGGCCCGCCACTATCATCGCCCAAGTGAACGGCTGCCCGCAGGAGGACAGAACTTCCTGCTCGACCAGGCATCGAGTTCACCAGTCGAATTGCATGACGATGAACTCTTTCGAGCTTTGCCGGTCAGTTTCATCATCGTGCGGCTGTACACCCAAAGCCACGAGCAGCACCCCAGGATTGCAGCCGCTTTGACCTCCGTGCTGGGGGACGCCGTCGACGCCAAGACGAATATGTAATGTCCCGACTTGAGTTGAGCGTCAGCATCGTCGTGGTGCCTATGATCCGCCAGATCATGGTTCCACATGGGTTGGAATCGAACACGCGAGGCTGGATCGCTTTGGGGAGATGGCTTGTGGACCGCCTCTGACTCGCTCACAAAATCCGAAGAAGACGGGTCTTCAGGTCGATTGACGCGGATTTGGTCGGAAGATATCATGTCATTATCTCATTTTATGACCAGCTGGTCATTTCATTTACCCATCTAATCGTCGACCGCCATGCTGCTCCGAAATGCGGAGATTTTCTGCGACGTCGTTGCCTACCGCAGCTTTTCCAAGGCTGCGGAGGTGCGGAATCTCTCTCAACCTGCGATCAGCCAGGCGCTCCAGCAGCTCGAAGAGTATCTTGGTTGCACCCTGATCGACCGTTCCAAGCGACCCTTCGACCTGACCTCCGCTGGCGAACTCTACCATGAGGGCTGCCGGCGTCTGTTTGACGGCTTCCGCAAGGTCGAAGACGACGTTCAGCAGATCGGCGACCGGATCACCGGGAGACTCCGGATCGCGTCAATCTACTCGGTCGGACTGCTCCAGATGGCGGGTTATGTCGCACGATTCCGCGACGAATATCCGGACGTGGACCTGTCAATTGATTACCTCCACCCGGACGAGGTGTACGATCGCCTCGCGCGGGACGAAGTCGACCTTGGCATCGTTTCGTTCCCCAAGGATGGAGGAGATTTCAGCAGCATCCCATGGCAGGAGCAGGAGATGGGCCTGGTCGTTGGTCCGTCTCATCCCCTGTCGATGCGAGAGTCCATCAAATGGGAAGACATCGACGGAGAGACGTTTGTTGGTTTCACGGCCGACCTGAGGATCCGCCGCGAAATCGACCGTCAGTTGAAGCGTGCCAAGGTTTCGGTCACAGTAGTGCACTCCTTCGACAACATTGAGAACATCAAACGTGCGGTGGAGATTGGGGCGGGCGTATCAATACTACCTCTTCCGACCGTTCGGCGCGAAATCGAGCATGGATTCCTGAGGGGGCTGCCCTTCGAGGATCGCAAGCTCCACCGTCCGCTCGGCATCATCCACCGACGCCACAAACATATTTCCAATGCCGCTGAAAAGTTCGTCGACCTGTTACACGACGAGCCAGTGGTAGACGACTCCGCACTTCTCTCCACCGGTCTAATGACAAACGGAGAGGTTCGCGACGCTCGAACTGCATGAGGCAGTTCAAGTTTGAGGACGAACAAACGTCCTGATGGCGCTCAAGTGAGTTGGCTCACGAGCGAACTGAGGCGAGACATCACCTCGACCAAGGGACGAAAGCACGAAAGGCTGAACAATGGCCACTGCGACAAAACTGATGACCGCCGAAGAGTACGCCAGACTGCCGGACCTTGGCGTCCCCACCGAACTCGTGCGCGGAGAGGTAATTGAAGTGAATATCCCTAAGCCAAGACATGGTGAAGTCTGCAACACCGCTGGATGGTTACTAAAGTCGCACGCGAAATTGCACAATCTCGGTCGTGTCACATCCAACGACGCCGGCATCCTCACAGAACGTGACCCAGACACGGTCCGAGGTGGTGACGTCTGGTTCATCAGCCACGCCAAGCTGGGCGAGAATATGCTGTCGCAAGATTACCTGGAGATCCCGCCGGACATCATCGTCGAAGTCAAATCTGTCTTCGATCGCTGGTCTGAAATCCTCGGAAAAGTCGCTGAGTATCTGGAAATGGGTGTCCCGGTTGTTTGCGTTCTCGACCCGGAGACAGAGACCGCGCGGCTGTACTACGCAGACGATCCCGAAGTCATTCGTTCGGGGAATGAGGCTGTCGAGTTCCCCGAACAACTTCCCGGCTTCTCGGCCCCGGCCTCGGCATTCTTCGAATAACAAAAGAGTCAGTAGAAACTCAACATCACATCGGCATGATTGAACGGACCATGACAGGATTCACCCAATTCCCCCCGGCACACGGCTTGTACGATCCGGATTACGAGCATGACTCGTGCGGCGTCGGATTTGTGGCACACATCAAGGGCGAAGCGTCGCATCAGATCATTCTGGATGCGGACCGCATTCTGTGTCACATGACGCACCGCGGTGCGTGCGGGTGTGAAGAGAACACGGGTGACGGTGCGGGCATTCTCGTCGCTCTGCCTCACAGGTTTCTGCGGAGAGTCGCCCGGACGGAACTCAACGTCGATCTGCCGGAGCCCGGTCTTTACGGAGCGGGCATCATCTTCCTGCCGACCGACAAGACGGCCCGCGACGAGTTCAAGAGCATTGTGGAACAGATCATCACCGAGCAGGGACAACAGATGCTCGGATGGAGAAACGTGCCTCAAAGGTCCGACGTCGCCGATATCGGCCCATCTGCGAGGCTCACAGAGCCTCGGATGCAGATGTTGTTTATCGGGGCTGCCAGTGGACTCAATCAGGACGCGTTCGAGCGTCAGCTGTTCGTCATTCGCAAATTGGCGTCCCATCGCATCCGTGGGAGCGAACACGCTCACGCGACCGAGTTCTACTCCTGCTCATTGTCAACCAAGGTCATCATCTACAAGGGCATGCTCACGCCCGCTCAGATGTTCAGCTACTTCCCGGACCTCGCGGATGAGGAATTCGAATCGCATCTGGCGATGGTGCACAGCCGATTCAGCACCAA
>JAGQPX010000127.1:59520-59664 GCA_020426505.1 Planctomycetaceae bacterium
ACGGCGAGATCAACACGGTCAAAGGCAATGCAAACTGGGTTCGCGCCCGGCAAGGCGTGATGCAATCCGATCTGTTCGGCGACGATCTCAAGAAGCTGTTCCCGATCATCGAAAAGCATTGCAGCGACTCGGGCAACTTCGACA
>JAGQPX010000128.1 GCA_020426505.1 Planctomycetaceae bacterium
TGCGGGCAGATCTTCTACGACTACTACTGGGGCAGCGGGTTTCTGCCATCGAAGTATCAGGGGGTCAAGTTTCGCAGCGTTGGCGACCCGGTGCTGTATCTCTCCAACCCCAATGGCATGAGCCGTGACGTACGACGCGGCATGCTCGATGATCTCGCCAAGCTCAACGAGATCAAGTTGAAGGAGTTCGGGGACCCGGAGATCGCGACCCGCATCGCTCAGTACGAGATGGCCTATCGCATGCAGGCATCGGTGCCCGAACTGACGGACCTGTCGACCGAACCGCAGCACATCCTCGACATGTACGGTCCGGACGTGACCCGTCCCGGCTCGTATGCCTACAACTGCCTGATGGCTCGGCGACTGGCTGAGCGGGGTGTCCGCTTCGTCCAGTTGATGCACGCCGGTTGGGACCAGCACCGCAACCTCACGACCCAACTCGCCATCCAGTGCAAAGACACCGACGCCCCCTCAGCGGCTCTCGTCACCGACCTCAAACAGCGCGGCCTGCTCGATGACACACTCATCATCTGGGGGGGCGAGTTCGGCCGCACGCCGTTCCTGCAGGGAAAGATCGACAACCGCGAACGCTGGGGCCGCGATCATCACCCCTACGCCTTCACCGTCTGGCTCGCCGGCGGCGGCATCAAACCGGGCACGACGTACGGAGCCTCCGACGAGTTCGCCCACAACGTCGCCGAAAACCCCGTCACCCCCCACGACCTCCAAGCCACCATCCTCCACCAACTCGGCATCGACCACGAGAGGCTGACGTACAAGTTCCAGGGGAGACGCTACCGGCTCACCGACATTGCAGGAGAAGTGGTGCAGCCTGTGTTGGCGTGAGCCATCGCAGCGTGATGTGAAGTCAGCTATCGAGTTGACGCTTGTCGTCGAACGGATATATCACTGGTTTTCTGCGAACCTTGCTGAGGGGTGCGTGTCGGAGATCGTACGGCATGGTCCCTCCGCTCGTCGCCCGGCTGGGGATTCGTTATTGTGCGGGGCGTGAATCGGAATCACCCAGTCGCCCCCACCTGTGATGTCTCCCCTGACGATGACTGACGAATCGGTGACGAAATCCCCGCCGGAGGATCATCGCGGGAGCGCGCGGGAGCTGCTTGAGGTGGCGATTCCGCTGATGATCAGCTCCGGGTCGGTTTCGCTGATGCATGTGGTGGACCGCATCTTTCTGACCTGGTGGTCCGTCGATGCACTCGCTGCGACTCTCCCGGCAGGCATCACATTCTGGGCGGCGGTCTCGCTTCCGATGGGAATCGGCATCTACACGAACACGTTCGTTGCCCAGTACTCGGGAGCGAATCGACCGGGCAGGTTGGTTGCCTCCGTCTGGCAGGGGACATACTTCGTGCTGTTCGCCGGGGTGCTGCTGTTGGGCTTGCTCCCCTTCACGGATGACCTGTTTCGATGGATGGGGCATGAGTCAGCCGTGCAGGTTCTGGAGATCGAGTACTTCTCGGTGATGATCTATGGAGCGGCGCCCATGTTGCTGGCCGCAGTGCTTTCGTCGTTCTTCAGCGGACGTGGGCGCACGCGCGTGGTGATGGCAGTTAACCTGCTGGTCGCATTGGTCAACATTGGTCTCGACTATGTGATGATCTTCGGCGTGGAGGGAGTGATTGCTCCGGGGGGCGTACGAGGAGCGGCCATCGCGACGGTGATTGCGCAGGCGGTCGCTGCGGCGATCTTCGCCGGGCTGGTGGTTAAGTCGTGTCTCGAGGAAGGATTCCCGTTGTGGCAGAGTTGGCGACCGGACCGCGATCTGATCGGTCGGATGTTGTGGTACGGCATGCCGAACGGGTTTCAGTTCTTTGTGGATATCGCCGGCTTCGCGGTCTTCATCGCACTTGTCGGCCATCTGGGCAAAGAGTCCCTGACGGCGACCAATCTCGCATTCAACCTCAACTCGCTCGCTTTTATCCCCATGATGGGATTGAGCACGGCGGTGATGACGCTTGTCGGGCAACGTATCGGCGAGCGGGATGTCGAATTGGCGGTTCGCACCACGTGGCTCGCATTCTATCTCAGCGGATTGTACATGGGGGCATGGGGGTGTGTTTATCTGTTCGCACCGGACGTCATTCTCGCTCCCTATGCAGCGTTTGCTGAGATCGAATCGTTCGAGCGACTCCGGCCGATCGTGACCATGCTGCTGCGATTCATCGTGCTGTATTCGTTCTTCGATGCCATGCTGGTCGTGTTTGGAGCGGCTGTTCGCGGAGCGGGGGACACCCGGTTTTCTCTCGTGTTCAGTTTCATTTGTGCATGGTTGCTGATGGTGCTTCCGGTGTACCTGCTCACCCGTGCGGGGACTTTGACGTTGCCCATCGCATGGTCGGTGATCACGGTTTACATCTTCGTGCTGGGCATCGGCTTTCTGACTCGCTTTCAATTGGGTCATTGGAAGTCGATGAGCGTGATCGAGCACGACAGGGACGAGGACCCCGGTGAAGAGCTGACCCTCCCTGTCACCGCGACCACGCCGGCGGACGCGGCTGCCGCTGTCTCTGCTGCGGGCGGCGGTCACGTCGAGTGACTGTGAATGTTGTCCGATGGCATCACTCTTCCGGCGATGTTGCTTCATGGCAACGGAAGGCTGTGATGTTTCCACGCAGCAAACGCGCAAAACCCTCACAAAAGCTGTGAGAAGTGACATGGATCGGCAGGCGTCGATGGCTGGCGAAAGATTTGACGGGCATGTCGGAATCTTGTCCTAGAGTTGCCCACGGGGAATGGCACCTCAATGGGGACAAGGGTACACCGACCGATGAACGCGACGAACGTGCTTTTCGATGATCTGGGGACGCAGACCGGACTTGATACCGGATGGTTTCTGTTCGGCTCGATCTCTCAGGGCGATACCCTTTCGAGGGTTCCTGTGAACTCACCCACGTTTAAGATCGGGCGTCGGTCCGAGATGGACCTCACACTCCGTTCGCCTCGCGTCTCCGGCGAGCATGCTGAGATCATCCTTGTGGGGGAGACGATCTTCATCCGCGACCTGGGCAGCCGCAACGGAACATTCGTCAATCGCAGACGCGTCGATCAGGTCACGCCGATCGGCGAAGGCGATCACATCGAACTGGCAGACATGGAATTCCGCATCGAGTACCGACCAAGCAAGGCGGTGCATGCGACGAGCAAGGCACATCTGAACGACACCATGGATGAAATCGAGACGTTGGAGTCGGCGTGGGTCTTGTCGCAGTTGGATGAACTCATCGGCAAGCGAGCCGTTGTGCCTCACTATCAGGTCATTATGGGCCTGATGCACAGCTCGCCCGTGGGATACGAGGCCCTTGCCCGCAGCTCAGTATCCGGCCTTGAGAACCCTGGCACCATGTTCGAGACGGCCAAGCTCGCTGACCGCGAGGCGGAGTTGAGTTTGCTCTGCCGCGCACAGGCGGTCGAATTGGGCGTTCATCTCCCCAAAGGCAGCAGCATCTTTCTGAATACGCATCCGGCCGAGAGTCTTCACGAACATGTGCTGCCCTCGCTTCGACATCTGAGGACAATCGCTCCAGAGCACACTCTCGTCGTCGAAATTCACGAAGGCGCAATCGATGATCTCTCCAGCGTGAGACGGTTCATCGATGAACTGAAAGATCACGAGATCGGTATTGCGTACGACGACTTCGGGTCAGGTCGTTCGCGGTTGGTCGAACTGATTCAGGCACCACCCAACTTCCTGAAGTTCGACATCGGGCTCATCCGTGACATTCACAAGTCGCCCAAGCAACAACAGCGGATGCTCAAAATCCTCGTTGAAATGGTCCACGACATGGGAACACGAGCGGTCGCAGAGGGAGTTGAGAAACGTCACGAGGCGGAATGCTGCCGCGATCTGGGCTTCGACTACCTGCAGGGGTACTTCTTCGGTCGTCCCAAACCGGTCGACGGATTCCTGCCGCAGACCGATGAGGAGACGGGCACCCGCACGAGTGGCGACCCGTCGCTCGAAACGATGGCTATCTTCGACGATCTCGTTTGATCGTCTTCGGTGCCATTGTCCGTTTACTGAGAGTCAGATTGATTTATGCATTCCGCGGGGTGGCCGGGTCTGACCAACGGAAAGGCCCGGATCGGTGATTGCAGGGCCATCGGCTTCGCTTCTGACCCTGCCACCCTTTCCGACTCCGCATAAGTCCATCTGACTCTGAGTAGCCGCGACCATCGGGAGCTCTCCCGTTGGTCGCTGCTAAACGTCCGCTTCATTCGGGAAGTGCTTGAGCATCGAGATCACCGGGTGCAGGGCGACCTGACCGAGACCGCAGATCGATGTCTGTTCGAGGGTTTCGTTCAGTTCTTCCAGGATTGATGGTTGAAAGGTCCTCTCCCCGGCTTCTGCAGCTTCGAGATTTTCGACGGCTCGCTGACTCCCGATCCGGCACGGCACGCACTTCCCGCATGACTCATTCCGGAAGAACTTCACGAGATTGGTCGCCAGTGGGAACAGGTTGCGAGTCTCGTCAAACACGATCACCGCACCCGTCCCTAACATACTTCCGGCGGCGCGGATGGCGTCGAAGTCAAGTGGCGTGTCAACCTTGTCAGCCGGGAGAAAGTTCGAACTGGCACCGCCCGGTAGGAATGCCTTGAGTGTCTTGCCGTTTCGCACGCCCCCCGCCATCGCCACCAACTCCCCCACAGTCGTTCCGACCGGAATCTCGAACACCCCCGGTCGTTCGACGTCTCCGGAGATACAGACGAACTTCAGACCACTGAACCCGTCCTTCCCCTGCTCATGCCACCACTCCACCCCGTGATGAATGATGGCCGTCGCCAGCGCGAATGTTTCGACATTGTTGATCAACGTCGGCTGCCCCCACAATCCCCGCTGTCCCGGATAGGGTGGTTTGTTGCGAGGCTCGCCTCTCTTGTCCTCAAGACATTCGAGCAACGCTGTCTCCTCTCCGAGGATGTACCCGCCCGGCGACACGAACACCTCAATGTCGAATGCGCCTCCTGACCCAGCGGCATCATCTCCGAGCACGCCCGCTTCTCGAGCCCGTTGCAACTCCTCCTCGAATCTCTGTCGCTCCTGAGCGTACTCATGTCGAATGAACAGGATGCCCCGCTCGGCACCGATTGTCAGCCCGGCGAGCACCATTCCCTCGATCACGAGATGCGGTAACTGAGCAAGAATCTCACGGTCCTTGAATGTCCCCGGCTCACTCTCATCCGCATTGCAGATGACATACTTGCGAGCAACCTTCGCTTGGTGATCGACCAAGGCATACTCATCCACCACCGGCGGATTAACCCTCGCCGCCGCGACCATCTCCCACTTCCGACCCGTCGGGAACCCGGCGCCGCCCATGCCCTTGAGACCGGCTGCACTCAGTCGGTCAATGCACGTCCGCTTCAGCCTGTCGACTTCATGCGCAAGTTGCTTGATGGTCTCGTAAGGTCCGACTCCCGATTTCCGTGGATCGCATTTCTCCCCAATGGGTGAGACCCCCATTAAGTGAGGGAACAAGGTCGTCCTATGCCCCTCGACGGTCGTTTCCGTCCCTGTGGCAGGAGCTTGGTCACACCGGCCTAGGCACGAGACTTCACGCGTCTCGTCGGTTCCAGAATCTGTTCGAGGTTTGTATTCGAGCGTCTGATCTTCGCCATCCATGCGAATATGGTTCGGTGCCATTGCGCAGCACACATCACGACAGACCAATTCGGTACTCTCAGGTGGCAGCGTGCGACGGAAGTGCGTGTAGAAACTGACAAGCCCTTCCAGCCGATAGAACGGCACCCGCCATCGCTCGGACACCTCGCGCAGCGTATCATCCGAGAGGAATCCTCGTTCCTCCTGCAATCGCAGCAATTCGCGAATGAGTTTCATGTCGACAGTGCGTCCGGTTGTAGGGTCTCAAAAAAGTCTATCACAACCCCAACCACTGACGCACGTCGCCCCAGAGCCCCGACCGTCAGGAAGGGGGCCCAGCAGCGTTTGCTCACACGATCGATAGAGACTCCAACTGTCAATTTGAAAACTGACAACAGAAAACTCATCAACTCGTCATCTCATCACCCCTTCAACTCAAAAAAGAATGGGTCGCCCCAAACGAACAGAACGAGTCCGATGATCAGGCTTCGCGGCCATAACCATTGACTTGTCCTGCTTGCAAGCGTGGCTCCGTCTGACGCCGTGTCGACAAACGGAGCGGCCACAAGTCATCGGGTAGACAAGCAGGCATGCCCACTTGACTCTAACCAAACGGTCGTGTGCCGTTCTGTCTCCCATCAATACGAGTGAGATCTCAGAACCTTACAGCCAAACGCGAGAGAATCTGAAGTTTTTGAGAGACCGGTCGTGAAAGTACGCGCCACGTTCGGCAGTGGGCAAGGTGGTGTTGTGACCGGACACCAAAACGCTAGGATGTCGGCACATTTTTCTGGCGGCAGTTTCATCACACAGGTTCATGCAGGCGGGAGACAGTGATGCGAGTTCTGGTGACAGGCGGAGCCGGTTTCATCGGCAGTCATATCATTGACGCTTTGATGGCAGACGGCCATGAGTGTGCGGCTCTCGATGATCTTTCCAGCGGCACCCCCGATAACCTGCAGGACGGCGTTCGCCTGTTCGAGAAAGACATCCGTGACGTCGACGGCGTTGCGAAAGCGTTCAGCGAGTTCAAGCCGCAGTGGGTCTGTCATCAGGCGGCCCAACTCTCCGTCAGCAGATCAGTCGCGGACCCAATGTTCGATGCCCAGATCAACGTGATCGGCATGCTCAACATTCTCCAGCAGTCGAAGGATGCAAATGTTGAACGGGTCGTGTTCGCATCCTCAGGCGGTGTGCTCTACGGCGACGTCACCGAACCGGCTCCTGAGGAGACGCCTCCGAATCCCATCTCGCCCTATGGGGTGACCAAACTCACCGGCGAATTGTACCTCAAATTCTTCGTCCGCGAGCACGGCATGCAAGCGGTCGCGCTGCGATACTCGAACGTCTACGGACCGCGGCAGAACCCGCACGGGGAGGCAGGCGTTGTTGCTATCTTCTGCGAGAAGATGCTGCAGGGCGAACAGGCCCGCGTCAACGGCGACGGCAAATACGACCGTGACTACGTGTTCTGCAAGGACGTCGCCAACGCCAACCGGCTTGCTTTCTCGACCGATCTCAAGGAAGGCTTCACCGCCTACAACGTCGGCACCGCGATCACAACGGACGTCAACGAACTCGCTGCAACCGTCCGCAGCGAGAGTCAACAGTGGCTCAAGGATCAGGGCAAGGACATCTCAGTTCCCGAACCTGACCACGGCCCCGCCCGCCCCGGCGACCTGCGGTCCAACGTCATCAGCTACGACAAGATTCAAAACGAACTCGGCTGGACACCTCAAGTCAATGTCGCCGAGGGACTCAAACAAACCGTCGCCTGGTTCGGCGAACGTATTCATGAGTGAGTATCAAAGTGGTCAGTGGCAAAGTGGCACAGGGTAAGTATTGAAACCCTCTGCCACTCTGCCACTCTGCCACTTTGCCACTCGCTCTCACAAGGAGCGAAAATGACCACCATTGCAGTCACCGGCGGAGCCGGGTTTCTGGGCAGCCATTTGTGCGAACGATTGCTCGATCGTGGGGACGAGGTGATTTGCGTCGACAACTTCTTCTCCGGGCGAAAAGCCAACATCGCCCATCTGATGGACAACCCGCGATTCGAGGTCATCCGTCACGACATCGTGCATCCGCTGTACCTCGAAGCCGAGCAGATCTACAACCTCGCCTGCCCCGCGTCTCCGGTCGCCTATCAGTACAATCCGATCAAGACCATCAAGACGTCGACGGTCGGTATGGTCAACGTACTCGGCTTGGCGAAGCGCTGTCGTGCCCGTGTGCTGCATACGTCGACCTCCGAAGTCTACGGCGACCCGGAAGTCCATCCGCAGCGTGAGGACTACTGGGGGCACGTCAACCCGCTCGGCCCACGCAGCTGCTATGACGAAGGCAAGCGCGTTGCCGAGTCGCTGTGCATCAACTACCACGATGCCCACGGTGTCGAGGTCCGCATCGTCCGTATTTTCAACACCTATGGACCCCGCATGGACCCCGACGATGGTCGCGTTGTGTCCAACTTCATCATGCAGGCCCTGCGAGGCGAGCCGCTCACGATCTATGGCGACGGCTCACAAACGCGGTCGTTCTGCTACGTCGACGATCTCATCGAGGGCTTCATCAGGATGATGGATCAGGACGACATCGGCC
>JAGQPX010000129.1:0-6211 GCA_020426505.1 Planctomycetaceae bacterium
GGCCCGGATCAAGTACGGACATGACCACGCTTCCAATCGCACTTGGCGGGAAGACGTCATTGCCGAGAACAACACGGTCGATCTCGATGAACTCTACACCTATGACGGCCTCAATCGCCTGGCGACCGTCGAGCGGGGCGAAATCAATGGCACCTATACGGCCATTTCCTCGGACACGTTTGGTCAGACCTGGGATCTGGACCAACTCAACAACTGGGACAACTTCACCGAGGACTCGGATGGCGATGCCACGGACGAACTCGACCAAGATCGCACTCATAACGACGTGAACGAAATCACAGCCATCACAGCCACGACCGGTGCCAACTGGATCGATCCCACCTACGATGCAGCGGGCAACACCATCACCGGCCCTACGCCGGGGGATGAGACGGCCACGCAGAAGTACACCTACGACGCCTGGAACCGCATGACCAAGGTGACCGACGGCTCGGACACCACCATCGCGATCTACGCCTACGATGGCCGCAACTACCGCATCACTAAAGCGATTTACAGCAGCGGCACGCTCTCGCACACGGACCACTTCTACTACAACGAGAACTGGCAGGCCCTCGAAGTCCGCCGCGAAACCTCCGGCACTGAAGACCCCGACCCCCGAGAACAATACGTCTGGCACCCGGACTACATCGACTTCCTGGCTGTCCGCTACTACGACGCCGACACCGACGGCAACCTCGCCGAGAACTCGGATGGTGCCCAGTACTACACCCAGGGCGCCAACTATCACGTCCTCGCCATCACAGATGATACAGGCTCCGTGCTCGAACGCTACCACTATGATCCCTACGGACGATCTACCGTTCTCGACGCCGACTTCACCGCAGATGCGGACGGTGTCAGCGACATCGACAATGCCTACACGTTCACCGGAAGACGACTCGATGACGAATCCGGTCTCCACTACTTCCGCAACAGGTACTATGACATGGTGAGTGGTCGATTCACCAGCCGCGATCCCTTCGACTATCTAGACGGGGATAATCTCTACGTCGCATACTTCGTTCCCCAAAGGCTAGATGCAACTGGAAAAGGGATTGGAATTGGCGTGGGAGGTGGAATCGCGATAGGAGGTGCATGGGCATGGAAGAACTGTTCACCATGCTATACCAATTTACTGCCGAACGAGAAAAAGGACCTCGACACATTACTTGACAAGATGGCAGCGAAGATAGATGACGCGAACATTACGGCAGCACTTCTCAATTGCAAAGTTCGCATTTGGGGTCTGGCGTGCCCCGGCTCAACTCCTGACGGAGATGACAACACGTCGACCACTTATGACCCCGGTTGGGCTTGGCGAAGACGCATATTCCTCGCGCCAAACTTCTTTAGCCCAAATTTTCCCCAAGGTGATTGCCACCGAATGCATACGCTCATGAAAGAATGCTACCGACGATTCGCATTAGGTGATTTCGACGATACTGGCATGTCAGACAACAGGGCTGATGCAGATTTCAAACCTTACCAAGATGCCCTGGGCTGCTCGGGGCACGTTGGCGGTGTCGATTGACTTTGTAAGATGATTGCTGCGAGAGAAACTACACTTTAGCACAAGTAGGTAAATGAAATACAATAGGCACTTATGTTGCATTTATTTCGTTGTGATGATAGCAATCGTCGTTGTTGGTATCGTGCTGACCCCATCCACCTTTGTTGTCAACGAAGCGTTTCATCGAGCTGCGTTCGATCAACTCAACTCTATGAGGCATGCTATTATCGAGTGCGGCGATGGCATGGACAGCTTCTGTGCAAAGGTAACTGTGATACTCTCGTCGCGTGAACGTCCGCATGAAAAAAACACATTCTGGGATATGCAATTTTGGTCTTGCCACTCTTCCAGTCGAGAGACGCGGGGAAGCAATCCTGTTGATGCAGCTTATGAATGGCAAGACGAAGTTCTCGGTGGTGTAGTTCGCCCTGGTGTTGCCGTGCTTGCAAATTACAATGACGGGAATGGGGTGTCGAGGGTTCTGTTTCTTCCTTTATTGCTTACGACTCGTGATCAGTCACTCCCTGAGAGTGCGCAGTCATTTGATAGTAACGACGCCGTAGTTCCTGTTGTTGGCATCTTTCCAGTCAAGATGTCTGAGGTCGAGGAGTATGTTTCAAATGGGAATCTGTTCATGGAAGGCATCGATATTCGTGATGGGGCAGTGTCATATGGCGCCTTGTGCCGAGTCTCTCGTCGGATTGGGCTACCTTCTATTTACGTTATGCTTTCAGATGGAACGGTAAAGGCGGTGCCACTGTGACCTTGGGCAGTCTGGCAGCCAGGTAGGTCCGGCTGTGCCGGACGCAGATGGCGAGGACGAGACAACAGGTGAGGAACAGATCATCACATGAGACAACGTTCATTGATCGGAGGGGAGGAAAAGGAGGACGCATCGCCAAGATCACCTCCCACGGTAACCAGACGGACGATCCGGACAACACGAGCGACGTCGAGAACGAGGTCGTCTACACCTACAACAACCTCAGCCAGATCACCGAAAGCGAGCAGTCACACAGCGGCGTGGTCGGCGGGTCAACGACTTCGGTGCAATACGGCTTCTACACTAGCCACACGAGCGGAGTCTACAACAACGGCGTGCGGCTGCAGACGGTCACCTACCCCAACGGTCGCATCGTTTACTATGGCTACAGCGGAACCGACACGCTATACGACCGGCTGCATCAGACCAAGCGGCTGATCGAGACGGACGTCAACGGTACCCGACTGGTCGATTATGACCGGACCGGCAGCGGTATGGCAGTCATCACGGACTATACGGTGCCGGACATCAAACTGGACCTGTTTCAGGGCACGAGCGGCACCTACGCCGGACGTGACCGCTTCGGTCGCACGATCGACCAGCCAGGTAGGTCAGGCTCTGCCTGACGACGAAGGGACGCTGGCAGAATGACAAGGAATGGTACGATCGGCTACGGCAACCAGACGGACGATCCGGACAACACGAGCGATGTCGAGAACCAGATCGTCTACACCTACAACAACCTCAGCCAGGTCACCAAAAGCGAGCAGTTACACTCCGGCGTGGTGGGCGGCTCGGCCCCCTCAGTGCAGATCACGTTCTTGCAGCGTCAGTCGGGTTCGGCTGTGCCGGATGAGCCGAGTTGCGTTTTATGATAGGTGCTGAATTGTCCGTCTTTGCCTATCAAGCGTTGGACGACACCGCCCGTAATGTGAGAGGGACGATTGCGGCGGATTCGCCGCGTGAGGCGCGGGACAAGTTGCGGGCACAAGGGCTGCTCGTCGAAGCGGTCTCTGAACAACACCTCCGGTCATCATCCCAACGTCAATTGCTGGATCGCCCCGGTCGACAGGCTGGTCAGGTCGCGTCTGCCATTCGTGACCTTTCCACGCTCTTGGGAGCCGGGATCGGGCTTGTCGAGGCGTTGGATACGCTGACGGCTCAGTATCGTGGCTCGTTTCGCTCTTCGCTGATGGCCCTCAGAGAACGCGTCGCCAGCGGGAGCAGTCTCTCTGAGGCAATGGAGGCGGAGCCTTGGTTGTATGATGAGTTGACGATTCAGATGACGAAGGTCGGCGAGAATGCGGGCACGCTGGATGTGGTGCTCGACCGGCTTTCCGAATATCGGGAGCGCTACTCGTTGTTCAGGGACCGAAATCATACCAGCCCAGATCTACCCATCCAACCGAATGCACTGCAGGCTCGGGAGCTCGAACCCCTGGATCGCAACTTCGATCTGCCGAACGATCAACAAGATGCGGCATGTCAGCATGAGCCGTGTCAGTGAATTGGTAGTGAGTTCGTGGCAATTCGTGTCACGAGTTGTCTCCGCCTGTCAGCCTATGTTGGTGGGAAAGTACACTCCCCCACTCCGATTCTGGACATGAGTCATGCTCGCTCCCCTTTCATTGTGCCGCCGCTGTCAAGGTCGACCCTCCGGCCTCCACCTGGACAGCGGCCCAAGACACGAGTGCAGCGAGCCCTCCGTCGGTTTTGAAAAAGCTCACAGGGGTGAATCCCCCACTCCGTGTCGATTGTTTCTGGATGTCATACGTCAGTGGCTCAAGTCGACCGTAAGTCTGTCAGACCATGACTCAGGACAGGACTCAAGTCATCTTTGGAAGCGTGTCTTGAGGCGTGGCTTATGGTCTTGTCATGAGACGTGTCATACGACTGTCTTGTGACGGTCGTGGGTCAGACCGCAGGTCAGACCTTTCGTATCCCCAGGCACAGTCAACAGTACGTGTCCCATGGTGGGGACAGTGGCTTAAGCCACTCTTCGCGTGACGTGAGGCATGACGTGCGGTCTGCCGTGAGTCGGATTTGACAGGTCATACGACACAGGCGTAGGCTCGGGCCAATATCTCTTTCCTGTCCCACGACATGGCTCAAGACATCCCTACGGGCTTCATCACCAAGAAGCAGGCGTCCGATCTGTACCGCCGCTCACATCGGCAACTGACCCGCGACATCAGCAAGGCCATCACGGCCGCTGATGAGAAGGTGCTGGCTCACGTCGCCCTGCACACCGACGACGGGACCGTGCGAGAGGGGAGTGACGTCACGCTGGAGTTGATCGAGGAGTTGCGGGTCGGTGGCCACAGTCCGATGTGGCTGATCCAGGAGGAGTGGCTGCGTGAGACGTTCGGTCTCAAGTCTGAACCGCCTCCCGTGCATGAACCCGAACCGGCAGCTCCACCACCGCCTCCGCCAACACCTCAATCTGACCAATCGACGACCGAAGCGACACCGTCATCGGCTGCCGAGCCAAAGTATGTCGCCACCCTGGAACAGCAGGTGGCTGACCTCAAGACGGACAAGACGGCCCTGCTCAAGCTGGTCGAGGAACTGACCGAGAACCAGAAGCAGAGCAACGTCCTGATGCGGAATCTGCACGAACTACTGGCAGATCGACAGGGGATTCTCCTGCCGAAAGGGGAGCAGTCGTCTGCAGCGGTCAACCTGCCGACGACAGCCAGCAGCGACGCCAAGACCGTGAACGCTGAAGTCGTCACGTCATCGTCCAAACCCCAACCAACGAAGAAGCGGCAGCCATCCGCTAAGTCCAAACAGGGGACGAAGCCCCGCTCCCGTTCGCCGAAGTCCAAGAAACAGGCACCCGCCAAATGGTATCAGGTGCCGACTCTCAATCGTTTCCTCGGCCGCTGAGATGACGAAGCCAGCTGCTCCCCAACGGCCTCAAGTATTCGCTGGCTTCGAACCTCTCGACGCCAACTTTCTGTACTGTCCGAATCAGTTCTTCGACGTCTGCCTGCCGCACGGCTCGCGAGGTGTCGTGAGACTCGTGGCCTATCTGCTGCGGCGGACGCTTGGCTGGCTCGACAAGCAGGGCCAGCCGATCGAGCAGGACATCGCTGTCGCCTATCGAGAACTGATTGAGGAAGCCCACATCAGCCGGGGAGCAATCGCCACAGCGATGCACGAGGCTATTGACGCCGGCTTCATCGAACGTCTCTCTTCCGGGCGACCTGATGCACGCGGCCGACCGGCCGAGTCATCGCAGTTCCGGCTGCGTTGGGCTGAGACGGGGGACTACACCAAGGCTCGCGACGACTTTGCAGGCTTCTTCACCGGCGAGGGGCATCGGACTCCCATCCCCAACGCGTTCTTCGATCAGGTCGTCCATCGGGAGCCACTGTCGGTTGTGAAAGTGGTGGGAACCGTTTTGCGACACACGGTCGGCTATCAGAATCAGTTTGGTGGACGACGCGAGTCGGCACCGTTGTCGTACTCGTATATTCAACATTATGCACAAATGCACGATCGCTCCACGCTCAGCAGTGCCCTCAAGGCGGCCGTCGAGGCCGGCTACATCGAGTGTGTCAGCGAGGGCATCTTCAGTCCTGATTCGTCCGCACGCTGCGCTGCTCACTATGCTCCACGATGGCTGCACCCAGCCACAAAGTCCACCACCGGTTCAAAAACCCGACCAGCAATGGGTGACCAGTCCAAGAACCCGACCAGCACCAGTTCAGAATTCCGACCAGCCGACCGGTCCAAAAACCCGACCAGTAGAAAGACAGTTCTCAAAGACACTCACAAACAACAGGTGGCTGCTGTCGATTTCAAGGTTGTCGAGATGTTGAAGGCCGCAGGGTTTGATGAACCAATAGCTCGTCAGCTGGCAGGGAAGAGGGGAGTCGAGGAGATCCAACAGCAGATCGAGTGGCTTGAGCTGCGAAACCCCAACCGCA
>JAGQPX010000129.1:6368-13352 GCA_020426505.1 Planctomycetaceae bacterium
CGAACAGGCCGCACAACGACGATCACAACGTGAGCAGCAGTTGGAACGCTGGAAGGGATTGAGTGAACGAGAGAAGCAGCGGCTGCACCGCTTGGCGATCGACTCGGCCAGAAGTGCCATTGTCAGACATCGACTGCATTCACACGTCGACCTGGAGCATCCGCCGACTGAGACGCTCATGCTGATTGATGTCTCCAGTACAACCAAGTAATCCTTCCCCCCTCAACGATGCCCCGTACCCTCATCACAGACACCGCTCCCCATGACACCCAGGCCGAGAAGACGGTTCTGGGTGCCTTGCTGCTCGATCCGAACGCCATCTACAAGATGTCGCCGTCACTCACACCTGATGACTTCTACGACCCCGTGCTACGAGACGTGTTCGCGGCCATCGTCGCCACTGCGGAGGAGGGGAGTGTTGTCGACTTCGTCACCGTCGGCAGCCGCTTGCAGGGCAAGCAGCCTATCGAACAGCTGGGTGGCTCGGCCTTCCTGGCCAGCCTGGCGACCGACGTCCCCACGTCATCACATGTCAGCCAGTACGCCGCCATCGTGCGGGACAAGAGCCGTCGTCGGCAACTGGCCCGACTCGGTCGCACGATCAGCGACATCTCGCAGGACGACAAGAAGTCAGCCGACGAGCTGACCGAACAGGCCGAGCAGGAGTTTCTCAATCTGTCGCGGCAGGACACGGTCAACGAGCCGTCACAACTGGGGACACTCAGCTCGGACCGCTACGACCACTACGCCACGTTGTACGAAGCCGACGATCCAGCCGCGTACTACGGTGTCCGCACCGGCTTTCCATCACTCGATGACAAGCTGACCGGCCTCGCACCGGGACAATTGATCGTCCTCGCCGGACGACCGGGGATGGGCAAGACGGCCTTCGCCCTCGACATCGCGTGGAACGTCGCGGTGCAGCAGCAGAAGTCGGTCTGTCTCATCTCGTTGGAGATGTCGAAGGAAGAGGTGTTCGACCGTCTGCTCAGCAAGCAACTGGAGATCCCCTCATGGCGCCTGGCCCGAGGCGACCTCACCGAGGAGCAGTTCACAAACATGGGACCAACCCTCGACCGATTCGCCGATCATCCTCTGTTCATCGACGATGATCCCTGCTCGGATCTGGGCCACCTCCGCTCCAAAGCCCGCCGCCAACAACTCCAGCACGGTCTCGACCTGCTGATTGTGGACTACCTGCAGCTGATCGAGGTCACCGACAAGACGGTCGGCGAGAATCAGACCCAGCGGATCACGCACATCAGCAAGAGCCTCAAACGCCTTGCTCGTGAGCTGGACTGTCCTGTCCTCGCCCTCTCGCAACTCTCCCGTGAGTGCGAACGCCGAACCGACAAACGCCCGCTCCTCTCCGACCTCCGCGACTCCGGCTCCATCGAACAGGACGGCGACCGCATTCTCATGCTCTACCGCGAAGGAGAGTACATCGAAGACTGTGACGCCCCGGACCTGACCGACATCTTCCTCCGCAAAAACCGCCACGGCCCCACTGGCAGCATCGAACTCCGCTTTGATCGAGAAACGATGACGTTTCAGGAGCAATCCCGTGTGGTCCGGCCAATCACACCCTCAGCCGTCGCATGACCCCTCCGATGCAACGTCGAACGTGTGGCTCTTTGCTCGAAGTGTGTATCGTTACCGACCACTGACCGTTCGTCAGTGATCAAAATCAGCAATGATGTCGAGGACTCAAAGTTTGCGACATGTGTGCGATCATTCTGATACGTGTTTCTCGCCAAACTTTCCTGCCCAATGGCAGCCGGTCGATGTGACCGGAGCAGGTTTGCGAACGAACGGAGCGAACAAGTTCAGGTGGCGGGCGCGTGCGACGTTGATTTCAAAGTCGAAGTTGCCGCCCGTGCTTCTGCAACTTTTTGTCTTGCCTCCGCCTCGGCTCGTCACCAGATGTCATCGACTTCTCCCTCCTCCATGCGCTTCTGGTGGATCCTGTCTTGTTGCTCTATCTCTTCATCGAGTAGCGCATGGATTATGTCATCGAACAGCGTGTCGAGGTTGTCCGATAGCGAGCAGTCCGGATCGTTCTTTCGCTTCTCCCTCAAGTATTCGAGTATCGTCTCTTGCAGCGGCCCGCTTTTTCTGAGTTTGCCTGCTGAACCCTTCGTTTCGAGGTGCCGCCGAAGCAGTCCAAGCCGCCAGTGTCCACGAGTGTCCTTTACCAACATCGAGCGATCCAGCCACGACAGCATAATCCTCAGCGTGTGATCGAACGTTTCTTTCTGCTCTGGCGAAAGTTTCAATCGACCGATTCCATGCCGTCCCGAGGTCCTCACCTCATTCGCGGTGTGGGACGATGTCTCGAATATGGGCACGCCAATGCGCCTGAGAAACGCCTGCTGGGCGTCCTCTCTTACTGCTCGGTAGAGAATCTGCTTTGCATTCCTAGCGAATGCGGGGTCCATGATCTTGTTTATGGTGAAATCGAGGATCGGCTCACCAAGGCTGATTTTGTTCGTCTCGCCATGAGATCGCGGCACTCCGTGGTGAGCGTCGCCGGGGAAGAGATGTAGTTCATCTGGGGTCTTCTCTAGCACGGAGAGCCGATTCACAGTGGTGTACACCCGAAGCCGAAGCTCTTTCTTCGAGACGATGCAGAAGAATACGGGCAAGGGCACTTTGAAAAGCTGCTCAACAGATTTCTTCGACGAGAAGTCCCAAGGTCCTTCGGTGCTCTTCACCTGGACCATGTAATACTCGACTGGCCATATCCTCTGGCCTACTGTCTCAGTCAGCGTGCAGTGAAGGTCGATGCCGGTATCTTCGGGGTGCGGCACGGGTACGCTCGTCCCGAACGATGAGAAAACGAAGTGAGCGAGGTATTCAGATCGCGTCCCTTCATGGAAATTGGCCGACTGGCTGCCAGTCTCAGGCACCTTCCTTTTCTTCACAGCACACCTCTGCGTCATGAGACATGAGCGCCTTTATCTCGATACTTGTGACGATCCGCTCCTCCTACGCCTTGTTTGACTTCTGGTACTTCAGCGGTTCCGCTTCCAGCGTCGAGTTGCTTGGATGGTCATGATGCAAGCATCAAACGCCCTCTTCGATTGGTTCAGGTAAGCAGTCCGTCCCAAGGAGGATCGCTGGCGCAAGTGTACGGTATTCCGCTGCTTCCGTAGCCAATCTACTTCGGTCTCAAGTTGGTGGGAGATGATACCGAACTCTCGCGATACCTTGACGAGCCACCACAGGCTGCGCTTCCGCAATTGTGGTTCGGGATTTGTTTTGATCCACTTGATTGGTTTTTTCCGGCTAACTGGATCATCGAAGTTGAAGCCTGTGCCGGTGGTGTGCCCGTACTCGATCGCGTGACCGATGCAATAGGACAACAGAGCCTCTACAACGCTGGCGTAATCAACAATCTGCGCCCGAACATGGGCGGCTCGCTCAGCATTCTTTGTAAGCAGTGCCAGTCCAAGTTTGTAAATCCAGCGGACTCCGTAGAAGACCTCCGCCAAGTTCTCTCTCAGCTTCCGGTCATCGACGAACGCGAAGTCGTTGTCTCGGTAATCCTCTGGCGACTTGAGATCTGAACGCGCGAAATCGGCAAATGCATTGATAACGACGTCACCAAATTGTTTCTGGATTGGGTTGGCCATCTATTGGGATTTCTTTGTCGAAGTTGTTTATAGGCTGGTCCGCGTGTTCCCTGTAGACAGCTGGGTTGCAGCCTGACGCGCGCTCAGCCAATGAACCGGCGAAGGTTATGCACATGCGGTACGGTTCTTTGTGTGATAGACTGTTTCCGGCTATCACACAAAGGACCGAGACCGAACCTTCCGCAAACATCGCGAATGGACGACTATCCAACTCACCCCATATTCACGACAATTCGCGCCGGATTCAAGCAGTTCCCGCCTGCTCCGGACCAACATCCGATTGCATCCTCGTCGATGTGTCCGAGGCAGGTTGCTTCTTGACCGATTGCTACGCGTGTCCATTCGAAGTGCGCACATGGGAAGTGAGTTCGCCTGCGGCAGATGGTACACTCTCGAAACTGTCTGAACCGCACGGCGGGTAGCATCATGGCCGACTCATTCGAGGAATTGACTCCGGAGCAGCAACTCTTTGCTCGCGTGATGTTTCAGAACAAGGTCTATGAGTCAAACGGCCAGCAATATGAGAACTTGTTCACGTCCGTAATGTCGAAAAGAGACGAACGCTTCCGACAAGTGAAGCCGCAGGGGAGGAGGGGCGACCAAGGAAACGACGGATTCATCCCAGAGGAAGGCAGGTATTTTCAAGTCCATGCTCCCGAAGACCCAAAGGATAAGGCGACTACTGCCGCGAAAAAAGCAGCTGATGATTTCGAAAAGCTCAAGAAACACTGGGGGGCTAACGGCAGAATCACGGATTATCGCTTCGTCTTCAATGACAAGTATCAAGGCGTCTTCCCGGACATTGAACACGCGTTGGCAGAGCTCAAGACTGCTCACTCACTTGAAACCTGTAGACCTTTCGTAGCCAAGGACCTCGAACGGGAGTTCATGCAGCTTCCTGCTTCTGACATCTATGCTGTCATGCAAGCAGTCATCCCAAGACCCGAGTTCATCGAAGACATTGACTACGGGGCACTTTCAGACATCCTCCAGCACATCGTCGACAACCAGCAGTCCGTCTCCGCCGAGGGCCTCCCCGATGTACCAGACTACTCTGAGAAAATACAATTCAATGAAATCAAGGCTGCAGCGGCGCTACTCAAGGTCGGGAACTTCCAGAATGCGGCGGTCGACACATTCTTTGACCAACACGGGGAGTTTACGAGAACCGATATCCGGAACAGACTCGCCCACAGCTACGAAGCGGCAATGCTAGCTGTCGAGAATCATTCAAATGACGAGATGGCTGCAGGAGATAGAGTCTTCTTCAGCTTGCTTGACTTGATTGCTCCAGACACCGAGAAACAGGTACAAGACGCAGCGATTGTGCTCATTGCTTACTTCTTCGAGAAGTGCGATGTTTTCCAGGATCCAAGCGATGACAGCTAACCTTCTTCCACAGAAACACGTCCACACTGCCGAATCGTTGATTGGTCTAGGGGCGATCGTCCTCTCTCTTCTGGAGGAGAGTGGGCGAAGTCTCGATAATCTTTGGACGCATGTGAAGCAGGCTGAGGCTGTCAAGCGACGTATTCACGGAACCGTCACTCTGGATCATGTTGTATTAGCGGTTGACTTTCTCTACGCAGTTGGGGCTGTGACGCTAAGCAAGGAAGGGCACCTTGTGCGATGCGTCTAATCGAGCTTACAGCGAATCAACAGTCGTTCCGGACGGTTACGTTCAACCCGATTGGATTGACGCTCATCGTTGGCAAGAAGTCCGACCCCGAGGACAGAGCCTTAGAACACAGTACGAATGGTGTTGGAAAATCGCTTCTTCTCTACTTGGTGAGTTTCTGCCTTGGTTCACGAAGCAACCAACAGCTGAAGGATCATCTGCCAAAGTGGGAGTTTACACTTCGCTTTGAAGTTGGTGGAACGGAACATTCCGTTCGCCGTTCAACCGAAGACCAAGAATCCGTCGTGTTCGATGGAAAACCTCGCGATGTCGAGCAGTTCCGCGAGGACATGGGCAAAGAACTGTTTGGCCTTCCAAGTGAGCCCATAAAGTACCTGACGTTTCGAACACTCGTGGGTCTCTTCTTGCGGCAAGGGAAACCGGCCTACATTTCTCACGACATGACGTCCAAAAGCGAACGGCAATATACGCGACAGCTTCGGACAGCTTATCTCCTGGGACTTGATGAACAACTCGTCGACAAGAAGCGTGAACTCAAAGAAGAGAAGGACCAAATCAAAGTGACACGGTCCCAGTTCAAGAAGGACTCCTTGCTTCGCGAGTATTTTCATGGTGACAAGGATGCGAGCTTGGAGCTCAAAGATCTCCAAGAGGAGATTGAGAAGCTTGAAGGTGAAGTACGCGATTTTCGTGTTGCCGACAACTACGAGGAAGTCACAGCAGAAGCTGACAAGACTCGTCGCAACTGGCGTCGAACTCGAAACGAGCTTAATTCACATCAGGCTTTGTTGCGTCAAATCGAAGCTTCACTAACAGAACAGCCAGATGTGTCGCTGGATGAAGTGCGAACTGCCTACGCGTCGGCTCAGGTAGAACTCTCAGATGCAGTCATACACAAGCTCGAAGAGGTTACAAAGTTTCATGAAGAGTTGGTGAAGTCTCGCTCGGTTCGGCTAACTACTGAGAAGCATCAAATCGAAAGGCGAATTGCCGAGCTTGAAGAGGAAGTCCAATCGCTAGATGCTCTCAAAGACGAATACTATCGATTCCTGGGCAGTCACGGCGCACTGACTGAGTATGAGACTCTTCTCACCAAGTTATCTGAACGCAAGAAACTCGCGGACCGATTGAGTGATTTCCAAAAACTCAAGAAACAATGTGACGATCGATGGCAACGAAACAAGCTTGACATGAGTGCCGAAGATGTCCGCACCACGGAATACCTCGAAGCAGCCGAAGGGCTTACGGATGCCATCAACGAACGTTTCCGCTCGATGGCACGACGCATCTGGCCGAACCATACCTGCGGTCTTGTCGTAAAAAACAACGAGGGTGACAACCAGTTGCGATTCACCATCGAGGCGACGATCCAAGGAGACGCTTCAGACGGAATCGGGGAGTCGAAGATTTTCTGCTTCGACATGACCGTCCTGCTAGGTGCTGACCACCACGAGCTTAAGTTCTTGATGCATGACAACCGTCTCTTTGCGGCAATTGACCACCGTCAACGAGCAGAGCTGTTCCGAATTGCGAATGCACTAACGCGCGACCAAAGCTGTCAGTATATCGCCACGATTAACGACGAGAATTTGGTAGGGATGAAGAGCATCATGGAGGAAGACGAGTTCTCAAATCTCCTCAGTTCCAACGTTGTCATGGAACTCATGGACGATTCTGATGCAGGGAAGTGAGGTGCTTCAGTTTGCGCGG